>CADCTA010000108.1 GCA_902805675.1 uncultured Chthoniobacterales bacterium
ATCGCGAACTGGATGGTGCCGGGCAAGATGGTGAAAGGCCCGGGCGGCGCGATGGATCTGGTGGCGGGCGTGAAGCGGGTGGTGGCGGTGATGGAGCACGTGGCGAAGGACGGCTCCCCGAAGATCCTGAAGCAATGCACGCTGCCGATCACGGGTCTCGGCGTGGTGAATCTGATCATCACGGATCTGTGTGTGTTCGAGGTGAAGGAGGGCGGCGGGCTGGTGCTGACGGAGATTCACTCGGATGCGAGCGTGGAGGATATTCGGGCGAAGACGGGGGTGGCGTTTGATGTGGCCCTAAAGGGGTAAGCGGGCGGACGGTTTTCCGAACTAGACAGGATTGACGGGATTTCGGGATTAACAGGATTCGGTTTCCGGTCGAGCGCAGTCCGCAGTGAGTCGAACGCGCGTGCGGCCTGCACGAGTGCATCCACAATCGAGATCGCACGACTTCTGAAATCCCGTTAATCCTTTCAATCCTGTAAATCCTGTCTAGTTCGGTACCGATCGGCGGCGCCGACAATCGCGCACTACACCCTCGGCTCGAAGTAGAGGTGGTAATGTCTGGCGCAGCCGGCATTAAACTCGCGCCTGCACTTCGGGCACGCTGAGCGGCAGTCCAAATACTCGCGCACGGTGAGCTGATGCCGGCACGAACCGCAGAGAACTGCCGGCGTGTTCCATTCCTCCTTCGGCCAAACCTCCGCCGCGTGCCCGGCGAGTTCTGCATGGCAGGCGTGACACGGAAACCACTCGCCGCAGCATTTGAATTTGATCGCGATGATGTCCCGCTCGCCGTGGTAATGCGCGCACCGCGTTTCGGAATCCACATCGACTCCGGCGACGTTAACACCACCGACCTTCATGTTGAGTCACCTACGCTGCGCTCGCGCGGGCACAGCAGCACCAGCACAGACCCAGTCACCAAGCACGCGCTTATGAAGATGAATCCGGCGTCGAACGAGCCGGTGCGCTGGCTCAAGGTGCCGATCAATTTCGGGCCAAAAAAACCTCCGATGCTCGCGATGCAGTTAATGAAGCCGATTGCGGCCGCCGCCGCTGACGCGCTGAGGAACGTCGTCGGTAGCGCCCAGAACGCCGGCAGGTGCGCACTGGTTCCAAAGCCCACGAGCGTGAAGGCGACGATGAGCAGCACGGCGTTGGAATGCGGCACGAACAACCACGCGATGAGCGCGGCCGCGGCAGTTAACTGCGGGACCGCGAAGTGCCAGCGGCGTTCGGCCATGCGATCTGAGTTCCAGCCGACCAGCAGCATCCCAACGAACCCGGCGAGGAACGGAATCGCGCTGATCCAGCCAATGCGCTGCACGTCCCAACCGGTCATCCTCTGGAGCATGGTCGGCATCCAGAACCAGAACGCGTAGCCGCCCGCGTAGCAGAAGAGCAAAGCGAGCGTCAGCAACAGGACGGGCCAGCTTCGAAGCGCCTGCCAGGTCGACACCTGCGCGACGTCTGCTTTGGCCTGACGCTCCTTGCTCAGCTCCGAGGCCAGCCATTCGCGTTCGTCTGCTCGCAGCCATGGCGCGTCCTTCGGCCGATCGCGCAGCACAAACAGGGTCGCAATTCCGAGCAGGACCGCCGGCACGCCTTCGAGAAAAAAGAGCCATCGCCAGCCGGGGAGCCCGAGCCAGTCAACACCGAGGATCACACCAGCAAGCGGGCCCCCAATGATCGCCGCGACCGGAATCGCCGACATGAACCGCGCGACAGCTTTCGCGCGATCCTTAAAGACGAACCAGTGCGAGAGATAGACGATCACGGCCGGGAAGAATGCCGCCTCTGCCGCGCCCAGGAGAAAGCGCGCGCCGTAGAGCTCGGCGCGTGTGCGGACGAAGCCGGTCAGGACGGTTAGCAGGCCCCATGCGATCAGGGTTGTCGCCAGCAGCAGCCGCGCGCTCCATCGTTCCACGAGCAGCCCGCCGGGGATCTGCAGCAGGAGATAGCCAATGAAAAAAATCCCGCTCGCCGTGCCGAAGACTGAGTCGGTCAGGCCCAGCTCCCCTTTCATGCCGAGCGTTGCGTAGGCGATGTTGGTTCGGTCGAGATAGTTCGCGATGTAGAGGAGGAACAGAAACGGCAGGAGCCGCCACGCGATGCGGCTGCGTGCTCTCGCGCCAGCGTCTGTCAGCTCGGAAGCCATTCTGTGCGCACGCTACGGTGCGGAGCGCGAGGCTCACAACGCGAATGTGACCGAGGCTGCCTTGAAGCTGGTGACCCGCTCCGTAGCTTGGCGCGCGCGTCTGTCACGCGCACTCGCGCGTAATTCCACTCGGACGCTCCTTTAAAATCTATGATGACACTCGAACATCCTCTCGACGACGAATCCCGCGCCTTTCTCGCCACGGTCGAAGAATTCAATCGCACGGAAGTAGCGCCTTACGCCGACCAGTGGGATCACGACGAGCAGCTGCCGCGCGAGATTTTTACGAAGGCGGGCAAGCTCGGCATCATGGGCATGGTTGCGCCGAAGGAATACGGCGGCCGCGGGTTGAGCTACGTGACCTCTGCCCTCGCGGTGAAGGAGCTCGGCAAAACGTGCGCCTCACTCGCCATGGACATCGCTGCGCACAACGCGCTCTCCGTTGGCCAGATCAACCTTTTCGGCACGGAAGAGCAGAAGCAGAAATACATTCCCCGCCTCGTCAGCGGCGAATGGATCGGCGCGTGGGGCCTGACCGAGCCGAACGCGGGCAGCGATACGGGCGGCATCGAGACCAAAGGCGAGCAGCATGGCGACCATTGGCACATCAACGGGATGAAGCATTTCATCACCAGCGGCCGCGTCGCGGACCTGATTATCGTCATCGCGACCACCGGGAGAACAGAAGCAGGGAAAAACGAAATCAGCGCCTTCATCATGATGAAGGATCAGCTCGAGGCGGTGCGGAAGATTCACACCTACGGCATGCGTGCGAGTGAGACTTCCGAGCTGCGGTTTACGAATTCAAAAGCCGAGATTCTCGGCGAGCGCGGACGCGGGCGTGAGCAGGCGCTCACCGTCCTCGACCGCGGTCGCATCAGCATCGCGGCGCTGGCGGTCGGCATCGCGGAAGCAGCGTTCGACCGGGCGAACTCCTACGCGAACGAGCGGAAGCAATTCGGTCACGCCATCGGCAACTTCCAGGCGATCCAGTGGATGCTCGTTGATTCTGCGATGGAACTCGAAGCGTCTGAAGTGATGACGCTGCACGCAGCGCATCTGCAGGACCAGGGCAAGAACACGACGAAGGAGTCGGCGATGGCGAAGCTGTTCGCGTCTGAGTCGGCGGTCAAAATCTGCGACCGCTCGATGCAGATCCACGGCGGCTACGGCTACAGCCGCGACCTGCCGATCGAGCGTTACCTGCGCGACGCGAAGCTCTGCACCATCGGCGAAGGCACCTCAGAAGTGCAGCGCCTCGTGATCGCTCGCCACGTGCTGAAGGAAGCGAAGCCGCTCAAGCTGGCGCACCGGGAGTCGAAGGAGCCGAACGTCGATCCGATGCGGCCGGCGGGTGGCAACGCTCAGAAGCAGCCTGCTGTGGGCGCGAGCTAGTACGCGATCCGAGGTGGAGGCCGTCCGCCAGGTTCGACAGAGTCTCGCCCCACCGCGTGGTGACGGTCGGTTCCGGTAGGGCGAGACTCTGTCGAGCCTGGCGGACCGGTCGCTCTACATCCGCAGCTCGTGTAGTACGCCGGCGAACGGCCAGTCATCAGGATTCTGCACGAGGCCGGCACGGACAGGATTAGCTCGTACGTAGTCCCATTTCTGCTCGTACCTCTCATCCTGCCGCAGCCGGTGGTGAAACGCGCCTGCTTGAAAGAGCGGCGCCTGAGGGCAGTGCCTGCGGAAGCGTCGCTTCCAGAAGGTAATCCACTGCTCGATCGCCACCTCCTCATTCGCTGGCGAGCAGAAGAAATGCAGGTGATCGGGCATGATCACATACGCGCCGATGATCCAAGCGTTTGCCTCTTGCCAGGCTCGCAACAGCGCGTGATGAACGCCGTCGTTCGCGAGCCGTTCCGATCGATGCGCCGCACAAACAGTGACAAAAACGATCGTCGCTTTGCCACGCTCGATCAGCACGCCTTTGGCAGGCTGACGTCGGGGAACAAACTTCGCCATCTCTCAGGCTCGACGGAGTCTCGCCCTACCAGCAGCGCCGCACCCGCAGGTGGGGCGAGACTCTGTCGAGCCTGGCGGACGGCATGGCTAACGCACGCCTTACACCATCGGGCGAAAACGCCCGACGACTTCCTGCAGGCGTTCGCAGATCTGGCCTAACGAGCAGACTTCCGCCGCTTCCATCAGGGCCGGGAAGCAGTTCTCGTCCGTCTCGACGACTTCGGCGAGACGGTTCAGCGCCTCCTCGGCTTTGCGGGCGTTCTTCGCCTTGAACTTCTTCAAGCGATCGACCTGCAATTGCTGCTTCGATCGCGGTGTGCGCGCGAGCTCGAACTCTGGCATCTCCTCATTCTCGTTGCGGTATTTGTTAAGCGCGATGATCGGGCGAACGCCGCTGTAGATCTGCTGTTCGTAGCGGTGCGCCGCCGTTTGAATCTGGCTGCGCTGGTAGCGGTTCTCGACCGCACCCATCACCCCGCCGAGCCGCTCGATTTCGCGAAACTCTTCGAGGATCGCGGCTTCGACTGCCCGCTCGACGGCCTTCATCCCGGGCGAGCCGCTCAGCATGTTCATCGTGTGCTTAAAGATGCCGGACTCATCGAGCAGGATGGCCTGTCCGTGAGCAGCGAGGCGGATCCACTCTTCGCTCGGCGTCGTGAACGGCTCGTCTGCACTGTTCGAGTGGCACGAGTTCGTGCCGTTCATGTAGGAGAGCATCAGCTCGGCCGCGGTGCGCGTGAGGTTGTTCTTAAACTCCGCCGCCACCAGCGAGCGACCGCTCGTCTGTGTGTGGACCTTGAACATCTGCGCCTTGTGGCCGGCGCCGAATGCATCGCGCATTCCGATCGCCCAGATGCGTCGGGAGACACGCGTGAGCGCGATGTATTCGACGTCCAGTCCGCAATCGAGGAAGAACGAAAGCCGAGGGCCGAAGTCGTTCACGTCCAAACCCCGTGCTGCCATCATCTCTGCGTAGGCAAAGCCATTCGAAAGCGTGTAGGCAGCCTGCTGCACGGGCGTAGAGCCCGCTTCGCCGATGTGGTAGCCGCTGATCGAGACGGGATACCAACGCGGCATGTTCCGCGTGGTGTATTCCATCATGTCGGTGAGGAACCGCAGCGACGCTTCAACCGGGAAGATCGTCTCGTTCTGCGCCTGGACTTCCTTGAAGATGTCCGCCTGGATGGTGCCGCGGAGCTTCGGCACGATGTCGGGTCCGAAGCGACGTTTGGCGGCGGCGATATACATCGCCATGATGATCGGGGCCGGGCCGCTGATCGTCATCGAAGCCGAAAAATCCGGCGAACCGAGATCGAAGCCGTCGTAGAGGCGGATCATGTCTTCGACCGTGTCGACCGCGACCCCGCCTTCGCCGATTTTGCCGAAAACGCCATCGGCATCGCTGTCGATGCCGTAAAGCGTCGGACCATCGAAGGCGGTGCTGAGACGCTTCGAGCGCTGATGCGCGCCGAGGAAATGGAAGCGCGCGTTCGTGTCCTCGGCGAGCATCAAGCCGGAGAACAACCGCGTCGGCTCCTCCGCCTGTGCCGGCTTTGGCGCGGCCGGTGCGAGTCGATTGTGCGCGGCGCTCGCGCCATTGCCTTTGCCGTTTTTGCTGCCGTTCAGCCGTGACTTCTTGCCGTCGCCATTCTTCTCGTAGGTGCCCGTCTCGATCGTCGGGTTCTGCATCGGCTCGAGATACATCTCGCGATAGGCGCCGTTCAGGAACGGGAACTCGCCTGGCAATCCGTCGGCTAACAAGTAGCGCGTGATATCGCCGGCTTCGTCGATCTCAGGCAATGCCAGGCGCGGCAGCTTCAGCCCGGTAGGCGCGGTGCCGATTGGGATGTTCGCCTTGATCTGATTCCACCGGTCGACCATCTGCTGGCCGAACTTCTTCTCGGTGCGCGACCGCTTGACCTCGTTTTCAACGAAGGTGTTGTAATTCTCTACCGCTTCGACAACGCGTCCTAGTTTGCTCATTTGATTTGGTTTCTTGCTGAGGTGGATAGCGCGGTGGGGCGAGACTCTGTCGAGCCTGGCGACGCGCTCCTCAGGCTCGACGGAGTCTCGCCCTACCCTTCGGTTCTTCGCTGGCCGTCTCTCCTGACGTTCTCGGCTGCGTCAGCAGATCACAAAGTCGGTCCACACCGGTATCGCGGTGGCGCTTCGCCACGGTCGACACCAATTGCTGCTCGCGGCTGTTTCCTTGCAGCCGACGCTCGATTTCGCTCATCGCGGTCTTCGCGCGTTCCTGGTCGCTCTTGTTCACGACGATGATGTCCGCGAGATCGAGCATGACGATCTTCTGCAGCTGCAAGCGCGCGCCGTAATCCGGGTTCATCACGAGCACCGTCTGGTCGACGAGCTTGCTCTGGAACGGCATCGCTTCCTGACCGGTGCCGACTGTTTCAATGATGACGTAGTCGAACCCGCTCTGCGCAAGAAGCTGCAGGCAATCCTCCGTTGCCGGCGATAGACCGCCGGCCTGCCCGCGCGTCGCCATGCTGCGCATGAAGACGCGATCGTGCTGCGAGTTGATCATGGTGGCGCGGTCGCCGAGCAGCGCGCCTTCGCCTACCACGCTCGGATCGTGCGAAAGAATGGCGATGCGCGAACTATCGTCGCGGTGCAGCAGGCGCAGGACGAGTTCGTCGATCAAAGTCGTCTTGCCCGCGCCGCCAGGCCCAGTGAAACCGATCACCCGCGTGCCGCTCGACTTCTTCGCCGCGGGCTTGCGTGGCGTCTTGCCGTTTGCGTAAGCGTCCTCGATCTGCGTCAGCTTGCGCGCGAGCTGCATGTCGGCAGGCGCACCGTCGCGGCTGCCGCGTTTGCCTGGGCCATACCGCTCGTGAACCCAGTCGACCATTCCGGTCAGCGATGTGCCGGCAAAGAAAATCTTATCGACGCCGCGCTTCTGCATCACGCGCTGATCGTCGTGTGTGATCGTGCCGCCGCCGCCGCCGAAGACAGCGATGTCATCCACGCCGCGCTTCCGGAGTTGCTTCACCACTTCGACGAAGAACTCCACGTGTCCGCCGTTATAGCTGGAGATGCCGACGGCGCGCACATCTTCCTGGATCGCGGCGCGGACAATGTCCTGCGCGTAGCGGTGATATCCGAGGTAAACGACCTCGATCCCATGGCGGATGAACTCGAGGTTGATGGTGTTGATCGCGCTGTCGTGACCGTCGCAAATCGGAACTGCCGTGAGAACGCGAATCGGGGCTGCCATGAGTCTCGAATGTTAGCGGCATTCGCTTGTCGGGCAATGCGTTTCCAGCCACCCTCGCGCGATGCGTCCGGCCATCCGAGCGATCGTGCTAACGACAGTCGTGATGGGCGCGCTGGACATTGCTGCCGCGTTAATCATGGCGATCACGCAGGGTTCCACGGCGATGCGGCTGCTGCAGTTTATCGCGAGTGGGCTGCTGGGGCGCAAGGCCTTCGAAGGTGGGATGGCGACCGCTGCGCTCGGCCTCGCATTGCATTTCCTGATCGCGCTCGCCGCCGTCGTGGTGTTCTGGTTTGCGCGGGAGCGTCTTGCCGTCGTGCGGCAATGGCCAGTCGTGTCCGGCCTCGCCTACGGACTGGTGGTTTTCGCGCTGATGAACCTGGTTGTCCTGCCGCTCGCGGGCATTCGCATGCGACACGCGCTCGTCCCCGACCTCATCCAGCTCGCGATTCACATGTTCATCATCGGACTGCCAACTTCGCTGCTGCTGCGCCGCTTCTCTGGCGCGAGGGCGTCGTGAGTGCTATTGCCTCCGGCTATGACTGATCCTCTCGATTTTTCTGGCAAAGTAGTGCTCGTCACTGGCAGTTCGCGCGGCATCGGCGCGGAGATGATCCAGGCGTTTGCGCGGCGCGGCGCCCGCTGCGTGGTGAACTACATCGCGGACGCCAATGGCCAGAATAAGTCTGATGCGGAAGGTATCGCGGGGGGAATCAACGACGCGCTGATCGTGGAGTGCGACGTGACGAAGCCGGAGCAAGCCGAGGCCATGATGTCGCAGATCAACGAGAAGCTCGGCGGCCTGGACGTGCTCGTGAACAACTCCGGCATCATCCGCGATCGCACGATCAAGAAGCTGACCTTCGAGGAATTCGAGAGCGTGCTGCGCGTGAACCTCGCCGGCACATTCAACGTGACGCAAAAGGCGGCTGCCGTTCTGCGCCAGAACGGGCGCATCATCAATCTGTCGTCGGTCAGCGGACAGATGGGATTGTTCGGTCAGGCGAATTACTCGTCGAGCAAAGCGGCGATCATTGCGCTTACGAAAGTCTCCGCGCGCGAGTTCGCCCGTCAGCAGATTACCGTGAACGCGATCGCACCAGGCTTCATCGATGTTGGCATGAGCAAAGGCATGCCGGAAAACGTCACCGCCGAGTTCAACAAGCAGATCCCGCTCGGCCGTTTCGGGCAAGCACACGAGATCGTCGATGCGGCGCTCTTTCTCGCCTCACCGATGGCGAGTTACATCACCGGTCACGTGCTGAACGTGAACGGTGGATTCTACATGGGCTAAAGCCCATGTTGTAGCGCGCCGTCCTCAGCGCAAAGTCGGTCAGCTTGCCACGTCACTCCCGTTCCGCTGGGGGCAGCGAAACGCTATAGCGGCGCTCCGCTACGTGCCGAGGCCACCGGCAGGCGCCTGCGTGCGACGGCTCGGGCCGCTCGCCTGAGCGTCGCCATCTTTACGGCGCGGCCGGGGCACCGCCAGGCCTCGGTAAGCGACGCTAAAGAAGAGGCAGAACATGAAATGCGCGATCGCGGCGTGCACCTCATTCGCCTGAAGACCAGCACCGGCAACGAACACGGCGTAATTGACCGCCCAGAGCGGCAGCGCAAGCAGCGCGCCGAATCCCACGCCGGCGCCGAGCGGCAGGCGATAGATGCAGACCGCGATGATCCACGCGTAGAGAAACGCGACCGCGAAGTGGCCAACGAATGCAATGACCGCCTGGTTCCCCATCCCGCGGCCCATCACATTGACCATCGACTCCTGCGACATCCAGGGGCCGGCCGGCACGGCGAAGATCACGATGCCGGCGAGAAGCGTCGCTTTGATCAGCGCGCCAACGTTCAACTCCTGCTGCGCGCGGCGTTCCTGCTCTTCGAAGCTCTCGAAGTTCTCACGTTTCTCCATTTTCATCGTACAGGGACTTCGCGCATGGGCGCAGCGTCGGATGCCAAGCTGCGCACTGCAAGCCTCTTAGCTGCGCGAGCGAAATGCGGTGGTGTTGCGAGCGCTCCGCTCCAGCGAGATCGACAGTGCCTTCCCGCGCGGGTCCGAGCCGCTGTGCATCGCAAGGGCGAAGCTCGTAATCGTGCTCGTGCTCCCGCTCGCGCTCTTTGGCGCGCGTTTCCCGTGCCATTCGAGCGGGAGCGCGAGCGTGAGCACGATTACGACAGCATCGTACCCTTGAGAACCCGGCGATTTGTTGTATGATCCTCGTCGTTAGGGGGCGCACTGGTTTCGACTCGTAGTTCGAAGCGCAGGCGGCATGCCGAGGATGGTTCGTTGGCCTCGTTAAAATCCGGACCAAAAAAAATAAACGCAGATCACCAAGATCTCGCTCTCGCGGCTTAATTGACCGTGACCTGTCCGCAGCGACGCCTGCTAGCGGTGGATAGGTGGACAGCAGGCTAGCCTGACGGCGGAGCGACCGCGTCGAAGGGTGAAGGAATTTCGTGGATGCTCGGGAGTCGGCAGTGTGCCGGTGCATCGTTTGGCTCCTTAAAAATAAGCACCGGATAAGCATGTAGAAGCTTGTGTAGACAGCTTCGAGGACAGGGGTTCGACTCCCCTCGCCTCCACATCCTCTTCTGCTCTAGCGGCCAGCGCGCGCTTCCGCTCAGCATCCCCTCCTCTCCTGCTCTTGCTCCTGATCTTAATCTTAATCCCTGCTCAGGCCGCGAGACGGAGAGATTAAGAGTAAGATCAAGATTACGAGCAGGAGGATTTGCGCTCGCGAGGGGGGCAAAAATCCCTTGCCTGTCGATGAACGCTGCCGCACGACTGCTCCGTGGCGGACCTGAAGGATTTCGCGCGCTCTGTCGCCGTCGTCGTCTCCAGCTGCGACGCGTTTTTCGATGTCTGGCGGCCGTTCGCGTTCTTCTTCCGCAAACATTGGGCTGATTGTCCGTTTCCGATCTTTCTGATCGTGAACGAACTACCGATCCGCTCGGCGCACATTCAGGCGCTGCCGGTCGGGCCGGATCGCGGCTGGGCTTCCAACATGAAAGCAGCGCTCGAGAGGCTCGAACAGGCACACGTGCTTTACCTGCAGGAGGATTACTTCCTCGACCGGCCGGTGCGCCGCGACCAGCTGGCGGAAGATTTCGCCTACGCCTTCAATCACAATGCGGACGCATTCTGCCTGCGTGCGCGCACGAAACTCGAGCGCGACTTCCAGCCGATTAACGAACGCTTCGGCGTCGTGCCGCGGGATTCTGATGGCCGCACCCGTTGCCAGACGACGCTCTGGAGGCGCGACGCGTTCCTCAAGGCGCTGCACGAAGGCGAGACCGCGTGGGAAATGGAAGCGCGCGGCAGCGACCGCACACGCGACATGCTCGCGCTCTCCTACAGCACGCGCGAGAACGCCTCCCTCTCGTATCTGATGTCCGGCATCGTGCGCGGGCTTTGGACGCCCGAGGCGCTTGCGATGTGCAAGCAGCATGGATTAAGGATCGAGCCGCACTTCCGCGGGACATACACCGAGAACTCGCCTCTCCGGCGCCTGCGGCGCGCCTGGACGCGACGGCGGCTCGATGGCGAGTTGGCGAAAGGGCGCGGTTCCATCATCGATCTGGATGCCGCGTAGAGACGGTCAATCCATCCCGGTAAAGAAAAGCGGCGGAATACCGCCGCACTCCAAGACGCTGTCGCGATCGGCCAGAGCCCGCGAGCCGCTTGCGTTTTGGAGTGCGGCGGTATTCCGCCGCTTTCGCACGGTGCGTTCATTTTTCCCACGAACGTGAGGCGCATGACGGCACGCCCAACGAGCCCTAGCCTTACGCCACCGTGCATCTTCGACCTCGATGGAATTTCAGCAGCCGCGCGGCCTCCCTCATGGGCGGCGACGCGATTGTGCTCTCGATTCCCAAAAGCGGTCGAACATGGCTGCGTGCATTCGTCTGCGCGTACTTCTGCAAGCGCTACGGCTTCGAGATGACGCTCGAGCCGGAGCGTCACGCCCATCCTGCGATCCCGCGCGTCATCTACTCGCACGATGCGTTCGAGCAGCGCACGAAAGCCGAGCGACTCTGGGACCGCCTGCGCGGGAAGTATCTCATCCCTCGAGCTGAACTTCGCCGCGCCCGCGTCATCCTGCTGGCGCGTGATCCTCGCGACGCCTTCGTCTCGCTCTTCGTGCAAACGACGCGCCGCGTTCACGAGAATTCCGACGAGCTGAAGCGAAAGAGCGCGAGCGAACTGCTCCGCGATCCGGCCTTCGGCATCCGCTCGATCGTCGCGGTCATGAACGGCTGGCTCGCGGAACTCGGAACGCAGCCAAACTTCACCTTGTTCCGTTATGAGACGCTGCGCGAAAACCCGGAGCGCGGCTTCGGTGAAGTGCTCGCCGCGCTCGGGGAAACTTCCCCTGACGAGGAGGCGTTCGCGCACGCACTGGCTTTCTCGGACTTCGGGAACATGAAGAAGCTCGAGCAGCAGGGCGCATTCGAGTCGAAGATCCTCCGTGCGGGCGACGTGCACGATCCGGAGTCGTTCAAGGTCCGGCGCGGCAAAGTGGGCGGCTATCGCGAGTATCTCTCGGCCGAAGATCAGCAGTATGCGGCGGCGGCGTTGCGCGAGCTCGACCGGCGTTTCGGCTACAATCCATAGCACGACAGCGCGCCATTCACGCGCGAGACTCCCTTCGGCTACGAAGCAGAAGAGGCACTTCGCCTAATGGAAAACGCGCCACAGCCTCCGGGCCAGACTCCTTCCGAACGGCTGAGCGAGCTCAACCGCGCCATCCTGGAGTCAGCGCTCGATTGCATCATCACCATGGATGCCGATGGGCTGGTGCGGGAATTTAACCCCGCCGCAGAGCGCGTCTTCGGCTATCGCCGCGAGGATGTGATCGGCCAGGAACTCGCGTCGTTGATCATCCCGCCGGTGCTGCGCGAGCGTCATCGGCAGGGGCTGGCGAAGTATCTTGAGACCGGCGAAGGCCCTGTGCTCGGCCGCCGGATCGAGATCGCCGCCGTTCGCGCCGACGGAACAGAGATCCTCGTCGAGCTGGCGATCACGCCGCTGCAGGTGAGCGGGCGCCCCACCTTCACTGCGTACCTGCGCGACATCACGGAACGCGTCCGCACAGAACGCCGTCGCGTCGCGCAGTACAGTGTGGCCAGTTTGCTCGCGGGGCCCTCATCGCTGCGCGAGATCGGTCCGCAAATCCTGCAGACGATCGCGGCGAGCGGCGATTGGGTTTTCGGGGCGATCTGGGTGAAACGCGAACTCGATGCAGCGTTGAAATGTGCAGCGACCTGGCGCAGCGAGGCTGACGGGCTCGCGGAATTCGAAGAGGTCACGCGGGCGACGAGCCTCATCGGCTCGAAAGGTTTGCCCGGCCGGGTGCTCGCATCGGAAGACGCCGTGTGGGTGCCGGACGTCGCGAATGATCCCGCTTTCGTGCGCGCGAGCGCTGCGCAGGTGGCGAACCTCCACGGCGCGTTTGCCTTTCCGCTCTGCGGCGAGGGAGGTCCGATCGGCGTGCTGGAACTCTTCAGTCATAGCACTGTCCACCCAGACGAAGATCTGCTCCAGCTGGTGGAGGCGCTCGGCAGCCAGATCGGGCTCTTCATTCACCGGCGGCAAATGCAAAAAGAATTGCAGCGCCAGAAGGAAGCAGCTGAGGCCGCCAACGCGGCAAAAGATCAGTTCCTCGCCAACCTGAGCCACGAGCTACGCACGCCGCTGACTCCGGTGCTGATCTGGGCGGGCGCGATGGCAGGCGACGAAATGTTGTCGGCGGACATGCGAGACGGCATGCAGATGGTCTGCCGGAATGTCGAGCTCGAGGCGCGCCTGATCGACGACCTGCTTGATCTCACGCGGATCACGCGCGGCAAGCTTCAACTCAACCTGCGCAACGCCGACGCGCACGAGTTGCTGCGGCACGCCGTCGAGATCGTGCGCAGCGATATCGAGACGCGCAATCTCACCCTCCACGTCGCGTTTGAGGCGACGAATGGAAGCTTGACCGTCGACCCACCGCGACTGCAACAGGTCTTCTGGAACGTGCTGCGCAACGCGGCGAAGTTTACTCCGGCGCGTGGCAGCATCGCAGTGCGGACGTTCAACCGCACGCCCGCGACCTTCAACGTGGAGGTCGCCGACACCGGCATTGGGATTGAGCCGCAGCACCTCGAGAAAATCTTCGACGCCTTCGAGCAAGTCGGCTCACGCGGTGAAGGTCTCGGGCTCGGGCTCGCGATCAGCAAAGCCGTCGTCGAGATGCACGGCGGAAGCATTCGCGCCTTGAGCCCGGGAGCGGGAAAAGGCGCGACCTTCGCGATCGAGCTCGCCGCGATGTAGCGGGTCGGTGCCTGCACCAGCACCGCCGCACACGCGTCAGCGCACTGGCCGCGCCACCATGATCCCGGAGTGGCTGCTGTACTTGTTCAGGTAGGCAGAGAGCCGGGACTCGACGAGCACCTTGCCGTGATTGCGGGGCGCGGACGCGTGCATGAAGTAAAGCACTCCATCGTCGCCGCGATACGCCAGGCCGACGTGCGACGTTGCATATCCGCGGCGTCCGTCGCGGCCGACGATTCCGATGATGTCGCCGTTGCGCAGCTTCGATTCGATCGCGGGCACGCGGCTCTTCGGGATGTGGTAGAACGGACCGTTCGAGACGCGGCGCTCCATCTGGCCGAGCGGGCCGAGGAGTTTGGGGTTGTTGCGGAGATAACGATAATGCTTCCAGCCGACCGTCATCTCACGCGCGACGTGCGGGACGCTGCTGCCGCCGAGCTGACGCGTGATGTCATTCACCAGCCCGCGGCGATCGTTGTCCGAGAGCCACTCCTCGAGGTAATGCAGGCGCGACAAGTAATCACCCGTGCATTTCCCGCCACGATAACGATCGAGCTCGATGTAATGCAGCATTCGCTCGGGCGTCCAATTCGCCTCCGGCTCGTCGATCATGCGGGCGAAGGCGAGCGCGATCTCGAAGAACGTCCAGCAATCCATCGCGTTCATGTTCACCGATGCCGCCTCGATGCGGTCGTCGATCTCGAGTGTGTAGTTCTTGTAAGGGGTGCCGGTCAGCGCGCGGCCGACGGTGGCGGTGCGATCCCCGATCGGGAGCGCCTTCCAGTTTCCTTCGCGCGCCTGGTTTACTAAACGCTCGAAGCGGTCCTGGCCCTTGAAGACGGTCGAGAACGGCAGGCTGGCGTGAGCCACCGACGCGCTGACGGCCAGCAGCAGAACAAGTGTCGCAAAAAGGTACTTACGCATGCGCGCGGAATATCCCGCGAATCGTCGAACGCGCAACGTGGGCCCGGAGGGACGTGCTTCTGCACGTCTGGTCTGCCGAGTGGCAACGTCTCGGACCAGACATGCGGAAGCATGTCCCTCCGGGCCGGCTCGACAGAGCGTCGCCTCACCCTAGGTTTGCTCGTGCAGGATCTGTTCGAGCCCGCGGAGGAGACGAAAGCGGTCAAGCCGCCGACCGGCGCCTCTCCGTTGGCCGCGCGGATGCGGCCGCAGTCGCTCGATGAATTCGTCGGCCAGGAGCACATCCTTGCTCCGGGCAAACTCCTGCGGCGCGCGATTGAAGCGGATCGGCTGCCGTCGGTGATCTTGTCCGGTCCGCCGGGAACGGGGAAGACGACACTCGCGCAGATCATCGCCGGGATGACGGGCGCAAAGTTCGAGCGCTTGAGCGGCGTGGAGAGCAACGTCGCGGACATGCGGCGTGTCGTTGCCGCCGCCGCTA
>CADCTA010000109.1 GCA_902805675.1 uncultured Chthoniobacterales bacterium
GGCGCGCGTCGGCACTGGCTGGAGCGGAGGGATCGGCAGCCATCGCGAGCGGCGAAATTGGCCGAATCACCTCGACGCGGCAAGCACTAGCTCGCGAAAACGGCGAAGGTTCGAGGAGCGCGACCACATCAATTAGACGCCGAGACGCACTCGAGAGATGCAGCGACCCTCACGAAGCCGTCGATAACTGGCCTGCGCGAGACGCGATCCGAGCCCACTGGTTTCAGCGTCCAGAGTCCCAGCCGCACAAATCATCCGGGCCGCGATAATACTTCCGCCTGCAGAGAAGAGAGCAGTTACGGATCGCTCCAGAACCCCATTTTGGCGCGCCCCGTCGTTCTGCTGATTCAGCGTCCGCGATCGCCCGGGCACCCCCCGGACGTGAGTCCAGCGATCAAACGCCGCGCCCATATCGCGCGTGCGCATCCGCTCCAGCCGCTCTCCGCGGCGATCTGCCAGCGTCACTTTGCTGCCGGCTGCGGCGGTGAACGTCGTGCGAGCGATCGGCCCGAGCATGACGCCAAGGGCGCGCCGGACACGTTGCAGAATCCGCAGCTCGAATTGCGGAGACGCGGAGGGCAACCTGATCCTGGCGAAGGATAACTCGCAGGAAACCCAGGCCGCTGAGATTCAGGCGCCCGGTCTCGCGCCGGAAGGCTCGCGTGAATCCGGTTGGCCATGCCCCAGAGCGCGCGGCCGACAAGTGCGCGTGCGCGCCGCGGAAGAGCGCGAGCTCTGTTACCCGTCGGCCGCTGGATCGGTCTCGCCAGTGCGCTTGAGCGAATACGTGCTCAGGAATTCTGGATCGCGGCCGAGGGCAACGGCCACTGCTGCTGGTTGATCCTGGCGCGCCGGCAACGACCACTCGAACCTGAAGTTCTTGATCGCAGGGTCGCCCGCCTGCCGCGCTTGCTCCAAGTCGCCGATGGCGCTGTAGGGTATGCGCCTGGCCGCGCTGTCCTCGCGCGCGACGGCAGTGACATAGCGGAGTTTGCCCTCCTTGCTCATGCCGATGATCAGGTGCGAGAAACTCGCATCGCGCACCTGCCAGATCGCCTGCTGCTTTCTTTCGTCGCGCTCGAACGTTCCGATTTCTGCGAGGCGCTTCGTGGCCTCTTCCTTCGTCATCTCGAGATGCAGCCCAAGAATTTCGCGCTTCGGTTCTCCATCAGCGGCGTGCGACGCGAGCATGCTCAGCGCCAGGAGCGCACCGGCGGCAAAAATCTTTTTCATGAGGCTGTGCGTTCTGGGGTTCGCATGAACACCGTAGGCGCGGCTCGTTTCCGGAACAACTGCTCGGCATTCGCTGTGGAGGCTCGGTCCAGCGCGTGTATCTTGTCGCGACGCGCGACGCCGCACGTCCCCCTTAAGTCCCCCAACCTCCGTTATGCTCAAACATTCATCTCCCTCATTCGGCTTTCTCATCCCACGCCTCGCTGTCGCGCTCTCGCTGCTGCTCGCGGCGACGTTCCTGGCGTTCTTCAGTTTCGCAGCTGATTCCGCGCAACGCAGCGAATCCCCGGCCGCGCTGACAGCTTCGGAGGTGACGCCGCCGCGCTACCAGGTGCATATCCCGCCGCCCGGTCTCGGCGCGAGCGCGGGCGAGCCTTCCATCGGCATCGGCAAGCCGATCCCAGGGCACCCGGAAGGTCGCGCGTTGTTTATCGCGAGTCTGCAGACGTTGCGCATCACGTTCGACGACTGCGCTTCGCCCGCGGGTGATCTTTGGGAGGATGTGAGCGCGCCAACCACCTCAGCCGTCACGCTGGACCCGATCCTCTTCACCGATCCGCTGACGGGGCGAACCTTTGCGTCGCAGCTTCTCGGCAAGGCGAGCACGACTGTTTACAGCGACAAAGACGGTGGCGTAAACGGCAAGGCGCCGGGCGATTGGACGCAGAGCCAGGGCAGCGGCATCAACTCGGGTGTCGATCACCAGACGATCGGCGGCGGGCCTTTCGCGCCACCGCTGACCCGCGACCCGAAAAATACGTCGCTCTATCCTAATGCGGTCTACTACGCGTCGCAGGACGCGGCCGTCGCACAAGCTGCGGTGAGCGCAGACGGTGGCCAGACCTTTGGCCCAGCCATCCCGATGTACACCCTCGCGCAGTGCGCGGGCATTCACGGACACATCAAGGTCGCTCCGGACGGGACGGCTTACGTGCCTAACAAGTCCTGCGGCGGCAAACAGGCGGCCGTGGTATCTGAGGACAATGGCGTCACGTGGTCCGTGCGGCCGGTGCCCGGTAGCACCGCCGTGAGTGGAATCGTCGATCCGGCGGTGGGCGTGGCGAGCGATAACACGGTCTACTTTGGCGGCAAAGGCGCGGATGGCCTGCCGTTCGCAGCGGTCTCGAAAGATCGCGGTAAGACGTGGATCAACTTCCAGAAGCTCGGCGTAGATCTCGGCATTCAGAACGCCACTTTCCCGCAGATGACAGCCGGCGATCCAGACCGCGCCGCTATGACGTTCCTCGGCAGCACCACGGGCGGCAACTATCAGGCGCACATCTCCGCTCCGAACGGCGCCGGATTCAAGGGTGATTGGCACCTCTACATCGCGACCACTTACGACGGCGGTGTGACCTGGACGGTGGTGAATGCCACACCTAACGACCCGGTGCAGCGCAACTCGATCTGCAACGGCGGCACGGTTTGCGGCAACACGCCGGACGATCGAAACCTGCTCGACTTCAACGACGTCCAAATCGACAACCAGGGCCGCGTGCTCGCGGCCTTTTCGGATGGCTGCATCAGCGCGAACTGCATCGCGGGCGTGGATGCGAACAACGACGGCTTCAAGGACAACGATTACACTTCGCGGGCGACCATCGCGCGGCAATCAGGCGGGAAAGGTTTGCTGGCGGCGTTTGATTCGCCGGAGGCCGAGCCGAATCCTCCGGCCGCGCCGCGTGTGACCGGTGCGACGCGCGACGCAGATGACATCGTGCGTGTGCGCTGGCTCGCGCCAGACAACGGCGGCTCGCCAATCACGGGCTACAAGGTGTTTCGAAAAGCCGGCGCAGGCGGTGCAACGACGCTGCTCGCGAGCGTGCCTGCGAACCAGTTCGTGGTGGAAGACTCCAGCGCTGCTGGAGGAGTGGAATACTTCTACTCGGTCATCGCGACCAACGCGGAAGGCGATGGCGTCTCGTGTGGTGAGTTTGCGATCTCGCTCCCGCCTTCGACCGAAACGCCATGCGAGCTGCCGGGCATCACGCTTCTGACGGATCCGGTCGGCGACCTGATCACGCCGACAGGGCAGCAGAGTTTTCCAGCCTACGACCTGCGGAGCGCGTCCGTGGCGGAACCGGGCTCGTTTACCGACCAGCTGGTCTTCACGGTGAAGGTGCAGAGCCTCGCGGCCGTACCTCCGAATACGCGCTGGCCGCTTCAGTTCCGCGTTCCAGGTGACGAGGGAACGGTCGGTCGCTGGGTCGACATGATGTCGAATGCCGCAGGCCAGGTGAGCTTCAGGCATGGCACCTTCGCGATCGCAAATGGCGCCTATGGCGCGCCGAGCACGGTCGGCGGGCCTGCTGATGCCGGGAGCGGCTTCACGCCCGATGGCACGATCAGAATCGTGGTGGCACGTGAAAAAATCGGCAACCCAGCAGTAGGCGCAGCGCTGAGTGGCTTCCTGATTCGCGTCCGAGCCGGCCTCGAAGCCCGGTCGATCACGCCGGATAATATGCCAAGCAGTCTCGCTCCGGAGGGGCTTTACATCGTGACGGGCAATGCCTTCTGCAAGCCAAACACTGCTCCTCTCGCAGCGTTGACTGCGACACCGCAATCTGGTGCGGCGCCCCTGCAGGTGACGCTCGATGCCTCGGGTTCTACCGACTCGGACACTGATCCGAAAGACACGATTGCGTCTTACCGGTTCAACTTCGGCGACGGCTCGCCCGACGCGGTGCAATCGACGCCGACAGTTCAGCACACCTACGAAGGCGGCGGCGGCTATCGCGCAACAGTTCGAGTGATCGATTCGCGCAACAAGGTCAGCGACAACACAGCGGGCGTGACGGTCGAGGTCAGCGGGCCTGCCGTCAGCCCGACCCCAGGGCCGCTGAGGCCGGCGAAGCTGCTGAACATCGCGACGCGCTCACGAGTGCAGCCTAACGACAACGCCTTGATCGGCGGGTTCATCATCACCGGACTCGACCCAAAGATGATGATCGTGCGGGCGATCGGACCATCGATCCAGGCGAACGGCGCACCATTCGAAGGGCGCCTCGAAGATCCGACGCTTGAGTTGTACGACGACAATGGCGTTCTGGTGACCTCGAACGACAACTGGAAGGACTCCGAGTTCCGCTCCGAGATCGAAGCGAGCGGCCTGGCGCCTTCCGACGATCGCGAATCGGCGATCGCGCGGATCGTCGCTCCCGGGGCTTACACGGCAGTAGTGCGCGGCAAAGACAACACGAGCGGCGTTGGCTTGGTGGAGGTCTACGACAGGAATTCCGGGGCTGATTCGAGGCTCGCGAACCTCAGCACGCGCGGCGGTGTCGAGGGCGGCGACAACGTGCTGATCGGTGGATTAACTCTGGGCGCTGAGCCGGGGGCGACACGCACTGTTATCCGCGCGATCGCACCTTCGCTGAAGGAACAGATACCAGCCGCACTCAACGATCCGACGCTGCAATTGCTCGACGCGAACGGCTCGCAGATTGCCGAAAACGACAACTGGCGCGACGCGGTCGCCCGGACGGAAATCGAGTCGAACGGCCTTGCGCCGAACAGCGACGCCGAGTCCGCGCTGCTTATGAACTTCACGCCTGGCCAATACACCGCGATCGTTCGCAGCAAAGACGGTTCGGTTGGGCTGGCGCTGGTCGAAGCGTACAACCTGCCGTAGGCCGCAGGCCGTCCGAATCACGTTACGCGCGGCGGCGAGTTCGATTCTCGCCTTCGCGTCGTGACTTCTCGGCGCGCGAATGCGCTATAGGCGCCCGGCGATTTTCGCCGCGAGAAGCTTCAGCTTGTCGAGTTTCGCCGCCTCGTCGCCGGGACCGCCGACGCTGAGCTGGAAGGTGTCTTCACCCTTGCGGACGTGCAGCGTTCCGCCGAACTGCCCGCCTGTCCAAAACGCCTCATCACCGATGCCTTCAATCTTGAGAGGCGTTGGCGGCAACTTCTCTTTGCCGTGGCGGTCCATCTTCACTGGCCGTTGCACATGAAACAGCTCGTCCCACGCGGCAGCCGGCCTCTCGTCGGCTTTGGCGTCAGCTGTCTTGCGCAAGACGACCAGGTTAAGCGAGTCGGCCGCCGAGGGCAGTGTGTAAAAGCATTGCGTTACGGTCGCGCCCGGTTGCGACCTCGAACCCGGCGCAGTGTTCATGACGGACGCGCCCTGGATTTCAGCGACCTCTTCAGAGCTGATCAGGGCGCAGGCATCGAGCGGTGGGCGATTAGCTCCGGTCGGCTGCTGCGATGGCTTTGATTGAGCCTGCGGCTGCGCGGGTGAATCGGATGCAGGGCGCGAGCAGCCCGCAAGCGACAGCAACAGCAACACACCGATAAATCTCCAGCTACAACGCATCCCGAAGCACCTCGCACAATCTTGCCGCTCGGATCCCGTCATCGCAACCGGTCTCCTAGGCAGCTGGAGAGGCTACTTCTGCGACGGCCGAAAAAGACCTGAATTTGTCTTGGACAGCGCCACCTGCGAGGGCTAAAGAAGCCGTCCCCCTCGGCTGTCTAGGCCAATTCGGCCGTGCGTAGAGGAAATCAACCTGGCCCGGCGCCTCCGCCTTTCACACATACAGAGTCATCATCATGGAAAGAAAAACCGCCCTTAACCTCCGTTTCCCTCACCTTCGAATCGCTGCCGCCGCCGTCCTTTGTGGCGCTGGAAGCTGGATGGCGATGTTGAGCTTTGCCGCGACGCCAGCGAGCGACACGCTCTCTGAAGCGAAGCCTGAGCTCACCTACAAAGCCGGGCCGTTCGCGCAGTCGAACCCATTCCCGGTCCCGCTCGTGCAGTCGAACCCGACATGCAACAGCGGGCAGAATCCGTGCGATTCTTACACGCTCACCGTCTCCCTCTCCCCTGAGTACATTGCGGCGAATCCGAGCGCGGCTGCGAAGGTCACCCTGTCATGGAAGGACAACGGGGCGGGCAACTCCGACTACGATCTCTACATCTACGAAGGCGAAGTGGGCAACACGACGGCCAGCACGCCTGCTGCCTTTCGCAGCTCCAGCTCCGGGAATCCTGAGATCACCTCGATCTTCCCACTGAAGGCAGGCGACACGAAGTACACGATCAAGATCGTGCCGTACGTCGCAAGCGGCGAGACGACCGACGTGAGGATCGAGCTCCTGGCAGGGTCTGGCGGGCCGCTCGGCTTTGCGGGATTCGGCAATCCGGACCCCACCGTGGCTGGAAACCCGCGCTACCACACGTTCTTCCCTCCGGCAGGAGCATCGCGTGCCCTGCCGAACAGCGGCGAAATGAACATCGGCTTCAATCCGAAGACCGGGCGTTTCATGCTGAACAACTCCGGCCCGGTCTATCAGGTGACACCGCCGGAGCTCGCCACCGCAGGCGCGCCGGAGTGCTGCGAAGCGCTCTGGAAGGATCGTTCATCCATCATCGCTGATGAGGGCGTCGACCCGATCCTCTGGACCGACCAGGCGAGCGGACGCACGTTTACCTCGAACTTCACAGCCGGACCGAACGCTCTCTACGCTTACACGGACAGCGACGGCGAGCCGACGGCGACGCAGCCAACCGGCTACACTGTGCTCGGTGCCGCAGTGCCAAATGGCGGCGCCGATCACCAGACGATCGGAAGCGGACCATACCCGGCCTCACTGAGCGCATTGAAGAACGGCGTGAACAAGGGCCAGGCGGTTTACTACTGCGCCCAGGCGGTCGTCGGCCCGGCGTTCTGTCAGCGGAGCGATGACCTCGGCATGTCGTATGGCCCAGGCACCCTCGCTTACACGGGCTCAGATTGCGGCGGGTTGCACGGCCACATTCGTGTCGGCCCAGACGGCGCGGCTTACCTGCCAGTGCCGGATTGCAGCGGCAAGGCCGGCGTCGCAGTCAGCATCGATGGCGGCGTCACCTGGCAGGAATTCTACCTCCCGAACAGCTTGCCACAGTCTGCCGGCAGCGACTCCTCCATCGCGATCGATAAGGACAACAACCTTTACTACTTCTACATCGTCAGCTCACCGGACGCGACGAAAGGCACGATGCACGTGCAGACGGGCAAGCGCATCTTCAACGCCGCTGGCGACCTGGTTGACATCGAGTGGAGCAACGACACCGATCTCGGCGCGACGCACGGCGTCGTGAACAGCGCCTTCCCAGAAGCGATCGCAGGCGACGGCGGCCGCGCAGCCATGGGTTGGATCGGCACCGATCTGCCGGGCGATTTCCAGAGCCTCGGATTCACCGGTTACTGGTATGCGTTCATGTCGACCACCTTCGACGGCGGCAAGACCTGGGTGACCACCAACGTCAGCCCGAAAGATCCCGTGCAGGGCAAAGGCGGCGTCTGGCAGATGGGCGGCAGCGCCCGCAACCGCAACATGCTCGACTTCAATGAAATTACGATCGACGACAAGGGTCGCCCCGTCTTCGGCTACAGCGACGGTTGTGTGGGCGATTGCGTGAGCAATCCGGACGTCAACTCGTTCACCGCGCACATGCGCATGGCCCGCCAGAGCGGCGGCCGCACGTTGTTCGCCAGCCAGGATGCCGTGAACGACGCACCGAATGCGCCGATCGCCCCGAAGGCGCCATGTCTCTCCGGCACGCGCGACGAGAACGCAGCGCACCTCAAGTGGGTGGCGCCGGATAACGGCGGCGCGGATATCGCCTACTACAAGGTCTTCCGTGGCACTTCGCCCGGCGCGCTCTCGTTCCTGGCCGATACCGGCAGCACGGCTGCGCCAAACCCGAAAACGACGTTCGACGACGCGACGGCTGACCCGGCGGTCGAGCACTACTACTACGCAGTGCAGGCGGTGAATTCGCAGGGCGCCAGCGTGAGCAGCAACGAGATCGATCTGATCGTGACGGCGCTGCCAGCGGTTGAAACGGCGTGCGCATTGCCCGGCATCAACGTGGTGACCGATCCGGCAAACGACAGCCTGAACACGCTGGCCGCGACTGACATTCGCGCGCTCTCGTTCGCGGAAATCTACGATCCCGCCAGCTCGGCGAACAAGCTCTTCATCCGCCTGAAAATGCGGAACCTCTCGAGCCTGCCGCCGGAAACGCGCTGGAATGTGCGCTTCACGCGCGCGGACGGCGCCGGCACGACCGACTATTTCGTCTCCATGCTGACCGACGCGCCGGCGGGTTCCACCACCGCGCCGATCTTCCGCTATGGCCACATCGAGGTGGACGGCACGACCACGACGAACGTCACCGACGGCACGATCGACAAGGGATCGTTCTCGCCGGACGGCACGATCCTGTTCGAGATCTCGAAGCCGATCAAGACGAGCACGGCGGCGAACAGCCGCGAGTTTCCGCCGCTGGTTACGGGGGAGACGTTCAGCAACGTGAACGCTGTCGTATTCCAAAAAATCGGCGTCTCGCTGCAGCAGATGGATAACACCACTGCCGGCGGCTACACCCTGAAGGGCAACGAGTCGTGCAAACCCGCTGAAGGCGTTCCGCCTCCCCCACCGCCGGTTCCTGCGGATGCGCAGCTCCTGAACATCTCGACGCGCGTCTCCGTGCAACGGGATGACCAGGTCGGCATCGGCGGTTTCATCGTCGGCGGCACGGCGCCAAAGCGCGTGATCATTCGCGCGATCGGCCCGTCGCTCCAGAGCGGTGGCACGGCCGTCGCGGGACGCCTCGAAGATCCGACGCTCGAGTTGTACAACGCGAGCAACGACCTCATCGAGGCGAACGACAACTGGCGCAGCAACAACCAGAGCGGCATCGAAGCGACGCAGCTCGCTCCGACGCGCGACGAAGAATCCGCCATTGTGCGCGTGCTTGAGCCCGGCAACTACACTGCGATCGTTCGTGGCGCGAACGGCACCACCGGCATCGCGCTCGTCGAAGCCTACGATCTCGAAAACGCGGCGGGCTCACAGCTCCGCAACATCTCGACCCGCGGGCTAGTGCAGCTGGGTGACAATGTGCTCATCGGCGGCTTTATCCTGGGTGCAGGCGACGCGCAGAAGATCGTGGTCCGAGCGATCGGACCAGACCTGGGGAACCGCGGAGTGGCCGGTGCGCTGCAGGATCCGACCCTGGAGCTGCGCAATGCAGACGGCGTGTTGATCCTCGCGAACGACAACTGGAAAGAGCTGCAGCAGGGCGACATCCAGGCGACAGGCCTGGCGCCGGCAGACGACCGCGAAGCCGCGGTCGTGCGGCTGTTGAATCCGGGGAACTACACTGCGGTTGTTCGGGGCAAAGCTGAGACGTCAGGCGTCGGCCTGGTGGAAGTCTACAGCCTCGGAACGCCGTAGCGCCGCAGCCAAAAGGCACTAAGTCTCACGGCCGGCAATGTGACGAGAGGTCATGTTGCCGGCCGTTTTGCGTACGCGCACGGATACGCTGCCGCGTTGCCGAAGCGAGCGGTCGTCGTGATTCCCGGTTGATTTCACGCTGCTGACGTTGTTATGTCTCGGCACGGGGGCACTGGGCACCGCGCGCATCGCGCACCGTTCGGGTCGTCGGCTGATGATGCGAATGCCCTCATTCAATTCCCGTCGCTCCCCGCCTTTGTTCGCCCGCGACCATTTGTCGCCCATTTTCTTTTCCGCCGCCTGTTGTCGTAATCCCAACCCACTAAACACATGAAACTACCCCCACGATTCCCCTCCATGGCGCTTCGGCTTGTTCCCCTCGCCGCTGCGGTTTGCGCAGCCGCGCTGGCTGCAAACGTGCGCGCCGCAAACCCGGCCAAAGGCACGGTCGATCCGACACTCGGCTCCAAGGTGACGTTTACTGGCAATGCGACGGGTCCGGCTTCTGAAGGTGAGGCAACCTGCGTTGATGGGGTCAATTGCGACGTGTTCACGCTCACGATCGCTGGCGAGCCGGCGGACTATGTCGGGAAAGCGATTCGCGTAGACCTCGACTGGGCACAAGGCGCGAACGATTTCGATCTCGTCATCCGCAAAGACTCCGTCGATGGCCCGGTGGTCGGCACGTCCGGCAATGGCCCGCCGTCGAGCGAAGAGAGCGGCGGCATCAACCCGGCGGCTACCGGCACCGGTGTTTACGTCGTGCGGGTGGTTTACTTCGCGTTCCCTGTGCCGGCCGATCAGTACAAGGGCTCAGCCGAAACCGTTTCGCGGCCTGCGGAACGCGCAGCCAACTACATCAAAGGCGGCGGGATTCAGTTCAGCCCGAACGTCACAGTGAAAGCGCCAAACACCGTGCGTGACGGCGAGCCGAGCAGCCGCGTCGACTTCCAAGGCAATTACTACATCGGCGGTATCCGCGGTGTGCCGGCAGGAGTGGACTTGTGGAACTTCGATCTTAACCCGAGCAGCGCGCAGTTTGATCCGCTGATGCGGAACCCGATCTACCGCGGGCAGCCGGATTCATTTACGAACAAGGACACAACTCAGGTAGGTGCGGACGGCGGCGGTGACATCGATCTCGCGGTCGGCTTCGGACTTCCTCCGGGTCAGATCGTGCCGACGCTCGCCTACAGCAGCCTCGTGGCCGCGAACATCTCCGTCGGTAATTCGATTGATCGCGGCAAGACCTTCAGGCTGAATCCGCTCGGCAATCTCACCGGCGGACCGCCGATCGATGATCGTGAGTGGCAGGAATTCTTCGGATCGCGGACGGTGTTCCTGCTCTACCGGACGATCGCTCCAGTAATTGCGTTTGTGCACCGCTCGACGGATGGCGGCTTTACCTACGGCCCGGCGGTGACAGTTGGGCCGTCATCGCAGGTCGGCGGGATCGACGTCAACCAGAACGATGGGACCGTCTATAACTTCTTCATCGATGGCCGCGTCGCAGTCGGCATCCCAGCGAAACCGGGCGACGAGCCGACGAGCTATACTTTTCACCAGGCGGTGACGGACCCGTTCGGGCTGCGCAACATCTTCGTCACCGGTAAAGTGGCGGAAGATGGCACGCCGAATGGCACCGTTTACGTCACCTACTCGAACGGATTCGACGTTTACCTCGCGCACTCGAGCGACCGCGGCAAGACCTGGAGCCTGCCGACGCGGGTCAGCGATGTGCCGTTCGGCGCAAACATCTTCCCATGGCTGGAGACCGGCAAGACCCCCGGCAGCGTCGTGCTCTGCTGGTACGGCACCGAGAACCAGAGTTTCAACAATAACGATGCCAACTGGAAGGTGTTCTTCGCGCAGAGCTTCAATGCGAACAGCGCGAATCCGACCTTCACCCAGGTCGTGGCCAGCGATCACTTCATCCACGGCAGCAACATCTCGACCGGCGGTCTGACCGGCACGGCGAATCGCAACCTGATCGATTACTTCCAGATTGCTGTCGACCCGCAAGGCGCGGCGGTCATCGGATATACCGACGACCACAACGACACCACCGGGGCCAGCTTTGTGACGCGGCAGATCAGCGGGCCGAGCTTGAATGGCGGTAACGTCTCACTGCCGGCCACGCTTCCCACATTGACGCCTCCCACCGGAAAAGACGAGACGCCTCCTGCGCAGCCCGGTCCAGACGGCGAACAGGTCACGGATTTCGCGCAAGATACGCGTGGACCGGTAGCTTCCGATATCGATCTGAACAACGCGCTCGACATCCAATCGATCAAGTACCGCAGCAGCGAGGTGGATGGAAAAACGATCCTTTCTGCGACCATGAAAGTGACGGCGGCCGCCGCCCTGCCGCCGAATGCTCTGTATCGGATGACATTCACGGCAAACGCGCCTGATTCCGTGCTCAGCGCGACAGGGGACTACACCTACGGCCTCTCCGATCGTGGCGACCAGTTCTTCTTCTCGGTTACCACAAATGCGCCCGCCAGCGGCCCGGTGCAGGCAACTTATCGTTACGGCACGTCTGTCCGGAATTCCGACGGCTCGATCACTTCGACGAACGTCGGCATCGCGGATAGCGGCTCGTTCATCCCAAACGACAATACGCGGCCCGCACGACCCGGTGATGGCACGCTGACGGTCAACGTCGACCTGGAGAAGTTCAACAAGCTGCTGAGCGACGCCGGCAAGCCGACGATCCAGGTTGGCTCAGCGCTCGTTGGCCTGCGAGGCACGTCATCGGCCGGCGGCGTGACAGATAACACGCGTGGCGGCACGCTGTTCGTGGTCGGCGGCGGACCGCTGCCGACGCCCACACCGCCGCCGACTTCCACGCCGGCACCGGCAGTGCGATTGGCGAATATCGCCGGCCGTTCTCTTGTCCAACAAGGCGACGAGGTCGGCTTCGGCGGATTCATTGTGCGCGGGAATACACCCAAGCGCGTCCTGATCCGCGGGATCGGCCCATCCTTGAGAGCCGGCGACGCGCCGCTCTCCGGCAGATTGTCCGACCCGACGCTCAGCCTCCGCGGTGAAGCTGGCGCGCCGATCGCAGACAATGACAACTGGCGTTCGAGCCCCGAACAACAGCAGATCCAGGACACTGGCATCGCCCCGTCTGATGACAGCGAAGCAGCGATCCTGCGGACGCTCGCACCCGGCGCTTACACCGCTATCCTCCAGGGCGCTGGTGACACGCAGGGTATCGGTGTGGTGGAAATCTACGACCTCGAGCCAAACACCGGCTCGGAGTTGGCTAACCTCGCGGCGCGCGCGTTCGTCTCGACCGATGACAATGTGTTAATCGGCGGCGTCATCCTCAGCGGTGTCACACCGAAGCGGGTGCTGCTGCGTGGCATCGGACCTTCGCTCTCCGGCTCGCTTTCTAATGCGCTGGCAAACCCAACAATGGAGTTGTTCAACGGCAACGGCGATCTGCTCGGCCGAAACGACAACTGGCGGGATGCGCCGAACGCCGGTGAAATTGAAGCCACCGGCATCGCGCCAAGCAATGACGCAGAATCCGCGATCCTCATGCCGCTCTCGGCTGGCCAGTACACAGCTGTGGTCAGCGGCGTCGACCGTGGGACCGGCAACGGTGTGGTCGAGGCCTACCGGCTGGACTGACCGGCTAACACAGAATCGTGAGTATCGGATGAGCTGCTTCTCCTCGCGGGGAAGCAGCTCATTCTTTTTGCCTCGGACGCTGCATCGCTGATGAAATTCCAGCCCGCTCTCTGGCTAATCTGCGCAACGCTGCTCGCTGCTGCCACCCTCCGCGCCGAGGAGACGCCGCGCGACGAGCAACCGCAGCCGCCGACGATTGAAGCGACCGGCGAGATTCTCGGTCTGCGGATCGGCATGACGATGAAAGAAGCGCGCGAGAAGATGAAGACGCTGCGGGATCCAGCGGCGCCGCGCGACGAGCGAGAGAAGATGGGCACGCGCGTTTACTGGAAGCTGCTGGAGACGGAGTACGACTGGATCATGGCGTGGGCGAACCGTGACGGGAAGATCACCCGCCTGCGCGCAGTGTTTCGCCCGGATACGCCGAAACCGTTCAGCGAAATCGGCGATCTCACCCGCGCGGTCACCAACGCGCCACACGCTGCGGCTTGGAACGCAACGCGCGACAACGTTCACTTCCGCATCACTGCGTTCGGCAACGAGGGTCGCGCAGTCCGCATTTCCATTCTCGCCTTCGATCCCAGCCTGCCTGATCCGCCGGAAACGGACGACCCGGAGTAGCGCCGCTTCTCGTTTAGTGCGGTCTCTCGGTCGACAGATTTGCCTTGGCGAGGCGGTGCAATTTGCGCGCGACGGCGCCGTTCATTTCGCCACCGTCACGCGCAGCCGCGCGCGATGAGCACGCTACGCGACACAGCGCGAGCTAGGACGCGGCCCGTCGTTACTTTTCGGCATTTAGGCGAGGAAGGACCAAGTGCGCCAGCTTTGAGCATTTCTCGATCTTCGCCGGCACCTCCTCCTGGCCGCCAACGTTGACTCTGATATAGCGATTGCCGGTCAGGACGTGCAACCCGCCGGACTTCGCGTTCCCAAGCCAGAACGCTTCTTCGCCTACGCCCTCTACTTTCTCGTGCTTTTTTGCGTACCTCGCGC
>CADCTA010000110.1 GCA_902805675.1 uncultured Chthoniobacterales bacterium
GCGCTGCGTCACGTGGCTGATTTGCACGTGGCGCTCCGTGAGTACTTCCGGGTGCTGAAACCGGGCGGCAAGTGCCTCCTGCTGGAGGTTTCCCGTCCCGCCACAGCACTGCGCTACAAGATGGCGCGGCTGTATTTCCGCGATTGCGTGCCGAAGATCTGCCGTGCGATTACCGGCAGTGATGATGTGCAACAATTGATGGAATACTACTGGGAGACGATCGACCAGTGCGTGGCGCCTGCCGTGATCCTCGAGGCGCTGCGCGAGACTGGATTTGTCGAGGTGCAGCGCACTGCCTGGGTAGATCTGTTTAGCGAGTACACGGCGGTGAAACCCTAGCAGCGCTACGGTTTCCATGTGCAGGGGCCGGCGCCGTCGGGTGCGGCTGGCGCCCGCGCAGAAGACCGAGGCGTTTCTGTGAACGCCTGACGCCGGCTCAAAGCGCGATCAGTGCCCAGCTCAGTAGACGTCGCGCTTGTAGCGCTTCTCCGCCTTCATCTTCTCGACGTACTCGCTGGCTTTCTCCGGATCCATTCCACCCTGCTCCTGGACTATCTTGTTCAGCGCGGCGTCGACGTCCTTGGCCATGCGCTTGGCGTCGCCGCAGACGAAGAAATGCGCGCCTTCGCTATCGATCCACTTCCAGAGCTCGGCCGCGTTCTCGAGCATGCGGTGTTGCACGTAGATCTTATGCTCCTGGTCGCGCGAGAAGGCGCAGCTCATTTTCGTGAGGTAGCCTTCGCTCTGTAGCTGGTCGAACTCGTCGCGATAAAAGTAGTCGCACCGCTCTTTCTGCGAGCCGAAGAAGAGCCACGATTTACCCCGTGCGCCGAGCGCCTTTCGCTCCTGCAGGAAGGCGCGGAATGGCGCGATGCCGGTGCCCGGTCCGACCATGATCATGGGGACGTTGCCGTCTTCCGGCATGCGGAACTTCGACGGGCTGATGAAGACGGGCGCGCCCGAGTCATTCGCGCGCTCGGCGAGGAAGCTGGAGCAGACGCCACTCCGGACGCGTCCGTTACTTTCGTAGCGAACGACATCGACGGTGAGATGCACTTCGTCGGGGAAGGCCCTCAGGCTCGAGGAGATGGAATAGAGCCGCGGTTGAAGCTTCGAGAGCAGGCCGACGAACTCTTCGGGCGTGAAGCGAACGGAGTGATGCTGCAGGAGAAAATCGATCACTTCCATGCCCCACAAGTATTGGTCGAGGTCGTGCTTCCGCTCAGGATGCAGCAACTCCTGCAGCAATGGCGCGGCACTCGCGCGCTCCGCGATTGCACGGAGGAACTTCGGTGTCGGCTGGGTGATGAGGTACTCTCGCGAGAGAGCGTCGCGCAGCGGTAATGGCTGTTTGCCCTTGCTGGCTGCGGGCACGAGCTCATCGCCCGTCGCACAGATCGCCTGCAGGATCTCCTCGACCAGGGCGGGCTCGTTTGACGGATGGACCGCGAGCGACTCGCCGACCTCGTAGCTGAGCCCAGATCCGGCGAGATCAAGCTCCAGGTGCCGTGTGTCTTTGTCGGAGCCGGGGTTGAGGCGGCGGTTCAGCTTGATGCGAGAAGGGAAGGGGTTCGCGCGACCGTAGGTGATGGCGGGCGTGGCGGTGGCGGTAGACATGCGGGTCGATTCTAAACTCTCGGGCTGCGGTGTTGTAGTGAATTTACGGCCCGCTCGCGCTGACGCTCATGCGGAACTCCGCGAGCAGCTCGGCGAAGCGCATCGGGTCGAAGGCCGCCGGCGAACGGAGATCGTCGCGGAGGCTGCCGAGGCCGCTCTGCGGCTGATCGCGCTGCGCGGGTGGAAGGTTCGCGACGGTGAGGCGCTCGATCGCGAGGACCAGGCGCTGCGCGCGGCGGAATAAGACTTCGCGCGGGGTGTTGCTGGTGAGGGTGAATTCGCGGTCGAGGGAGACGAGCCGCTGGAGAACGCGCGCGGCGAACTCGCGCCCGAGGTTTTGGCCGGCGGCGCGTCGGGCGAGTGCGTCAGCCTGTTGCTGCACTTGCGCGAACGGCTGCTCGTCGGGCGAGATGGTCCCGAGGCTCGTCTCGGCGGATGTGACATGGCTGAGCAGCCAGACGAGCGCGCTCCATTGCGCCAGCGCCTGCGGGTCGGCGGTCGGGTTCAATGCCAGGCGCCAGCTCAGCTCGCGCAGAGCGACGGCCTGACCTGTGAGCCATGCGCGCGGTCCGGTGTCGTCGGGGTCTTTCCAGTGCTTCGGCTGCGCCGCGGACTGCCCATCGAGCTCGAACGTCAGCTCGGGATGACCAGCAGCGACGATGTCGGCATCAAGGTTCTGATGGCACGCGACACAGGTGTTCGCGCGGACGTAGAAGCTTTGCAGGTCGCGCATGCCGGCGCCGACACGTGTGGCGTAGGTCCAGTCGGGCCGGGTGTGACCGCGCAGCCAACCGCCGGCGGCGCCATGGCAGCTCTCGCAGGAGACGGATTCGGTCGGGTCAGCGGCCGATGCGCGCTGCGCCTGCGGGACGGAGTGGAAGGGCGAATGGCAGACGGTGCACCGTGTGCTGGTCGTGGCGGGATTCGGGCCCTCTTGCGTTTGCGGCAAGCCGATGCCGGTGGCGATGCGCTCAGAGCGCGCGTTCGTGAGAGTGGCGTAGCCGCGGGTATGCACGTCGTGGCGGGTCCAGGTGATAAACTGGCTCCGCTTCTCGCCCGCTCCGCCGTGGCAGCTGGATGATTTGCAGCCGGCAGATCCGACGAATTGCGCGCCCTGCAGCTGAACCTGCTGCGGTTGTGCTCGCGCGACGCCGGCAAGCGGGACAGCGAGCAGCACCCGCAACGCAACGCGAATCACGGGGCGCAGCTTATGACGAGGCCGCGCCACTGAGCGACAACTTTCAGATCGCGGCTCCGAACCGCGCGCGCCAGGAGCGCTCGTGAAATGACTTCCCTGCGAAAACCGCGGCGGCATAGAATGCGCCGCATTCGCTCGCAGCACCGCGGGCCAGCACGACAGCTCACGATGCATGAGGATCAATAGAGCGCCACATATCCCGTGGCTGATTTTCGTACTGCTCGCCACCGCGGCTGCGACGTTGCTCTATTGCGCGCAATTTCATCCGGAGCGCGTGCCTGCGAGTGTGCGCTTCTTCGGCGAGAAGCCGCCCGAACGCGCGACGATCGGCGGCACTCCGCTCGGCCTGGTCCTTGGCTCCGTTTCGCTCGGCATCTTCCTCTTCGCCGCGATGCTCGGGATGCGGAAGAGGTTGCCGGCGCCCTTGCGCATCGGTCACGTGCAACGCTGGTTGCGCGCTCACATCTGGCTCACGCTGCTCACGTTTCCGCTCATCCTCTTGCACAGCGGATTTCGGTTCGGCGGACCGATGACCACGCTGCTGATGGCGCTGTATGGGGTCGTGATGGTGAGCGGCATTTACGGTCTCTACCTGCAGCACAAAGTGCCGACGCTGATGAAAGAGCGCCTGCCGGCAGAGATCGTGTACGAGCAGATCCCGAATATTCGCGCGCAGCTCTGCGCGGCGGCGGAGCGGTTGCGGAAGACCTACACGCGGGATCGCGCGGAAACCCGCAGCCGTGACGCCCTCGCGCCAGCCGCGGCGACTGCACTTGCCACTGCCTCCCTGCCGGATGTTTCGCCGCACGCGGTATTCAAAACACCGACAGCCGTCGAGAAACCAATGGGCGGCGCAACCATCCGCGGCACGCCCGTTGCACCGGCGGCGATCCCCGGGACCGATGTCGCAGAGCCGCAGGAGGAGATCGGCTTCGACGCGCCATCGGAAGCGACGCTCGCCGAGTTCATCGACCGCCAGCTGCTGCCCTACCTGAATGCGCGGCGCGGCGAGAAATTCCGCCTTGGGAACGGACGCTACGCCGACGACACCTTTCGCCATCTAAAGCTGCGCGTGGCCGGTCCCTACCGCGCGCGCGTCGAAGAGATGCAGGGCTGGTGCGATGAGCGCCGCCTCCTCGACCTGCAAACGCGCATGCAACATTGGCTGCACGGCTGGCTGCTCATTCATGCGCCGCTCTCGTTCGTGTTGATCCTGCTCACGGGGTGGCACGCGTTCGTGACCCTGTTCAAATACTGAGCCGCGATGGACAAACAGCGCGGCACCCCGAAGCAGATTGCGAAGCGTTACGAAGACAAGGTGGAGTCGCGCAATCAGCGGACGCCATACCGCCGCGCGCTCTTCTGGCTCAGCCTCTTCGCGGTGCTCGGCAGCGCGGCCGCGATCTACTACGCAGGGGAGCGGGCGCCTGGCGAGTTCTTCAACACTGGCCCGCTCTCTCGCCATCACAGCTCGCTCGAGAACGACTGCGCATCGTGTCACCAGGCAGAGCCGCTCGAGGCCGGTCGCTTCATGCAGGTGGTAAACGACCGCTTCCGTCACGGCGCTCCCTCGATCGCGCGGATCGATCACGCCTGTCAGGCGTGTCACACGCAGCACGCGTTTCACGAGCCAAACGTGGTCGAGAACCGCTCGTGCTCCGCCTGCCACACCGAGCACCAGGGGCCGGGTCCGATGCCGGCGGTCACGAATGTGGATTGCGCGTCGTGTCACAACGACGCCGCCATCATGCAAGCTTCCGCGCAACGTGGGAAGCAGGTGCCGCCTTCTCATTTTCGCCTGAACCCGAAGGTGGTGAACCTGACGAATCCACAGCAGAACGTGCTCCAGCTCGCCCGCCCGGCTGATGGTTACACGGCAACGTTTGCCTCCTTCAGTGAAGGCCATCCGCCTTTCCAGCTTCAGCGGGAGAATGTGCGCGAGGCCGATGTGCTCCGGTTTAACCACCAGCTGCATATGGGTGGGCGGGGGATCCCGCCGACGCGCGCGGGCGGCAAGCTGGACTGCAACTACTGCCACAAACCGGAGCCGACCGGGCGCTACATGCAGCGCGTCACGTTTGAGGCGAATTGCCAGGAATGTCACTCGTTGCAGTTCGATGTGAAGAATCCGGACTTCCAGATTCCGCACGGCGATGCGCAGCTGGTGCGCACGTTCCTGCGGACGCTCCCCGCGCAATATGGCGAGCTGGCGCGGCGCAAACGCGGCATCACGGATGAAAGCAGAGTGAACGCTTTCACGGCGCAGCAGATCACCGGGTTGCTGACGCAATTCTCGACTGCTGATCAGCTCGAGCGCACGGTCTTCTTCACCAAAGATCCTTACAGCACGGCGGCCCAGCAGGACTCACCGACCCGCGCGAAGTACGCCGGCTGCGCCTACTGCCATGAAGTGAAGCAGACCAGCGTGGGCTCGTTCCCGATGCCGCAGATCACCGCGCCTGTCGTGATCGACCGCTGGCTGGCGCGCGGGCATTTCAATCACGCGAAGCATGCGACGGTGGACTGCCGGACGTGCCACGCCGCGGAATCGAGCAGCCTCACGTCGGACGTGCTCATGCCGACGAAGGAGAGCTGCGTCAGTTGCCACAGTCCTGCGGGCGTGGCGGCGAATGCGAGTGAGTGCATGACGTGCCACACGTATCACGCGCCTGACCCGCGGCCAGCCGGCGCGGCAACGGCGGCGGCGGGTTCGTTTAAGCAGATGCTGCTCAGCCCGGCGCGGTAGGAAGTGCGCTGCTTACGCGTGCCTTTTAAAAGGATCCTTGGCCTTGACTCACGACCAGCGCAAAAGCGCCGGAATACCGGCGCACTCCAAGACGCTGTCGCGACTGCTATGCTCCAGGGTTCGCTTGCGTTTTGGAGCGCGGCGGTATTCCGCCGCTTTGTGCCGAAGCTGGCCATGCCGGGGAACACTGCCGAAGGCTCCTTTTCGCGACACCGGTTTCGCCTTGCTTCGCGCATCCATGCGCGTGCATAACTGATGCTCTCGCGACGCTGATTCCATGGCACAGCTCATTCCCGCTTTGCAGCGGATTCAGCAGCAATTCGGCTATCTAAAGCGGGAGGCACTCCAGCAGTTCTCGGATGAATCCGGTGTGCCGCTTTATCGGCTGCATTCGGTTGCCAGCTTCTTCCCGCATTTCCAGCTCACGCCGCCGAAGCCAGTCCGGCTGCGCATTTGCCGCGACATGGCCTGCAACATGGCGGGCGCGGGCAAGATGCTGCGAGAGCTGGCGGGGGAATCCGGCGAACACATCGGCGTCGAAGGTGTCTCGTGTCTCGGGCGGTGCGACCGTGCGCCGGCTGCTTGCGTCGCAATCACTGGATCTGAGCACGAGTTTTACTACCACGCGCGCTCCGCGACCGAGCTGAAGCAAATCGCGGCGACGTGGCTGCGAGGCGAAGCTGTGGCCGCGGATCACGACGGCGATCGGCCGTTCTCGCCAGCCCCCTTGACCGTCGATCCGTACGCGGGCAAAACGCCAGCCTATGCAGCGGTGGTGAAGGCGCTCGGCATTCGCGATGCGGCGCTCCACGCGGCGGTGAAGGCGCTCGCGCAACGACCCGGCTGGCGTCCGGAGAAGCTCGCGCAATTCCGCCAGGGCGCGGTGGAGACACGCGTCGAGCGCACGATGTCGCCTGATGTGGCGGACGCGGTCCGCGCTTGGAACACCGATTCGGATTGGGCGAAAGGGCCGGAGCTCGCTGGCTGGTCGGACGGCTTGCTCAACGAGTTGAAAGAAGCCGACCTGCGCGGAATGGGCGGCGCGGGCATTCCGGCTTCGCAGAAGTGGAAGGACGTGCGCGATGCAGTGCGAACGGCGTTTGCCCGGCAGGACGATACGCGCGCGTTCATCGTGGTGAACGGCGATGAAAGCGAGCCGGGCACGTTCAAGGATCGCGAGCTGCTCCTGCGGACGCCGCACCTCGTCCTCGAAGGGGTCATCCTCGCGGGCCTGCTCACAGAGGCGACAGAAGGATTCATCTTCATCCGGCACGAATATCCCGAGCAGATCGCCGCCTGCCGCGCGGAGATCGAGCGGGCGGAGCAACTCGGAGTCTGCGGCGCGAATGCATCACTGCTCGGCCGCCCTTTTCCAGTGTCGGTGTTCGTCAGCCCGGGTGGTTATATCTGCGGTGAGCAGAGCGCCCTCATCGAAGCGATGTCGGACCGCCGAGGCGAGCCGCGTAACATGCCGCCAAAGCTGGAGACAAACGGGCTGGAGGATTTGCCGACGCTGGTCAGCAACGTGGAGACGTTCGCGTGGGTGCCGTATATCCTCGTGAACGGCGGCGCCGCCTACGCCGCGGAAGGCGTGAATGGGTGGAAAGGGCGCCGCTTCTTCTCAGTGTCTGGCGATGTGAAACGACCCGGCGTGTACGAGGTGCCGATGGGCATGACGTTGCGCGAGCTCGTCTACGGCGAGCAATACTGCCAGGGCGTGGAGGGTGATCGCGCGCTCAAGGGATTCGCTCCCTCCGGGCCCTCCGGCGGCTTCCTCCCGGCAAAGCTCAGGGCGGGCGCCGGATTGCCGCGCGATCACGTGAACAATAAATCCTGGCAGGCCCTCGCCGCACGTCGCGGGATTGATCCGAGTGCGACCGAAATCGACATCCTCGACCTCGAGTTGGAGCTGAATCTCTTCCGCGCCTTGAGCCCGACACAGGCGCTCGGCGCGGGGCTGGTCGTGTATGCGGAAGGACGCGACATGGCGGAGCAGGCGGTGAACTCGCTGCAATTCTTCCGCAACGAATCATGCGGCAAGTGCGTGCCGTGCAGGCTCGGTTCGCAGAAGTTCGTCTCGTTAGGCGAAAACCTCCTCGACGGGCAAATCACACCTCAGCGTTGGGACCAGGAGCTGCTGCCGCTGGTATCGGAAATGGGCAAAGCGATCGAGATGGCGTCCATCTGCGGGCTTGGTCGCTCGGTCCCGCAGCCGTTGCGCACCGCGATCAACTACTTCGGCGGCGACGTGACCCGGCATCTCTCGGTAGGGCGAGACTCTGTCGAGCCTGGCGGAAGTCACTCCCAGGCTCGACAGAGTCTCGCCCCACCAGGTCGAACGGCGCCTAACGGGAGCAAGCGATGGCTGCGGTAATTCCCGAGACGACCGACGGCCTCTTCGTCCGCGACGACGACGAGGGGCTCTTCAGTCGCGACATCAACGGCCAGCTCGTGCGCCTCGATGCGCCGACGCAAGCCGACTACGACAAGCAGGTCACGCTGCAGATCGATGGGCAGGAAGTGACCGTGCCGTTAGCGGAACCGTTGAAGGATGCGAACGGCAATCTCGTGCAGGACCTCGATGGCCGCACGACGCCGCGCTACACCACGATCTATGACGCGGCCGTGAAGCTTTACGTGCAGCAACCCGGCGACGAAGCGAAGATCCCGATCCCGACGCTCTGCCATCTGCCGCACATGAAGCCGGTGGCGGTCTGCCGCCTCTGTGTTGTGCAGATCTACGGGCAGAAGCGCGGCAAACGCGCCGCCGAGCGCAAGCTGCTCCCAGCGTGCCAGCATCCGGTGAAGAACGGGATGGAAGTGTTCACGATGAACGCGCCCGGCCCGGATGGAGAGCGCGTGCGGCAGTCGGTAAAAGTGGTCGCGGAGCTACTCGCGGCCGATCACCTAAAGCCCGCGCCGCAGCCGGAGCTCGCGAAGGAGCTGGCGCCGTTCAATGAGCTGGGTAGCGCCACGCTTCGTTGCGGTGGAGATGCAGAGCGTTTCCGGATGGACGTGCTCTCGAAACCGCCGCCCGCACCGCCGGAGCGCGCAGGTCGGCGCCCGCTCGATCCCTCATCGCCGACCTTCACGGTCGATCATAGCGCCTGCATTCTTTGCGACCGCTGCGTCCGCGCGTGTGATGACGTGATGGAGAACCACGTCATCGGCAGAACCGGCAAAGGCAACACCGCTGGCATCGGATTCGACCTGAACGAGCCGATGGGGGAATCGACCTGCGTCCAATGCGGCGAATGCATGGTCTCGTGCCCGACGACCGCGATCACGTTCAAGCCGGTCGCGAAAGTCGAGCCGCGCCGTCACGATGGGCGGGCTGAGGTGATCTCCGCGGCGGAGTTGTTGCGCGATCCGGTATTCGCCGGCGTGCCGCCGAAGTTCCTCCTCTGGCAGCAGGGCCTGGTCGTCCGGCGCCAAATGCGCCGCGGTCAGGTGGTCTGCCGGAAAGGGGATCCCGGCAACACGGCATTCATCATCAAGTCGGGCAAGCTCGAGGTCGCGGTGCCGCTCAGCCATGTGGAGTCGTCGCAAGGCTTTCTCGGGGGGATGCTCGGCTTGGGGCGCGCGCCTGTTTTCCGCGCGCAATTGACTGCCGCCGACGTGATCGCGGGTGAGATGGCCTGCCTGAGCGGCTCGCCACGCAATGCGAATCTGACGGTATTGGAAGACGCCGAGATCTGGGAGATCCGCCGCAACGTGCTCGATCGGCTGATGCGACTGCCCACGCGGCGCGCGCGGTTCGAGCGCTCGTATCGCGATCGTTCGCTCGATCTGGTGCTTCAGGGCTCGCAACTCTTCCAGGGTTTCGGGCAGGAGCAGTATAAGCAGATCGTCGACTACTTGCGTGGCCGGCTGTCGTTCGTGCGCGTCAGTCCCGGACAGGTGCTGTTCCGCCAGGGGGAACCGGCGACAGATCTTTACCTGGTGCGCCTCGGGCACGTCCGAGTCGGTGTCCAGCGGTACAACAACGAAGTGCGCGTGTTGAGCCGCGGGCCGGGCACGATCTTTGGTGAGATCGGCTTGCTTGGGTTGTCCCTGAGCGATGCAGCAAAAACACCGGAGCAAGTGGACGCGGCGCTGCGTACCGCGCTGGAGAATGCTGGCGACGACCTGACGGGCGCGATCCAGTCCGGAGTGCGGACGGCGACCTGCTCGGCGCTGAACTATCTGGAGTTGGCGCGCCTCGGACGTTCGGACTTCCTCCAGATGGTGCGGCAGTTCCCTGTGCTGCGGCGCCGGCTCGTGGAGCAATCACTCGGGTCATTGCGTAGCGAGACCGAGTTCAACCCGCTGATGTCCGAGTACGTGGAGCAGGGGCTTTACGAGGGCCAAAGCATCCTGGTCCTCGACATGGATCTCTGCACGCGTTGCGACGAGTGCACGAAGGGTTGCATCCGGCAGCACGGCGATGATTCGCATGGACTGCCAATCACGCGGCTGCTGCGCGATGGCCGGCGCTTTGGCGATTACCTCGTCGCGACTTCCTGCCGCTCTTGCACCGATCCGCATTGCATGTCGGGCTGCCCGGTCGATTCCATCCATCGCGGCAAACACCTGCAGATCGTGATCGAGGATCACTGCATCGGCTGCGGCCTGTGTGCGTCGAATTGCCCCTACGGGAATATCTTCATGGTGCCGAACCGGCGGCGGATCATCGAGGTCCCTGATGCGGACGATCCCGGCGAGACGAACATGATTGCGCAGCTAAAGGCGGCGACGTGCGACCTCTGCGATGCCGAAGGCGACCGCTCGTCGCCGAAGCCGCAGTGCGTGGCGTCGTGTCCGCACGAAGCGGCCTCGCGGGTGAGCGGGCCGGAGTTGCTCGAGCTGGTGACGGCGCGGCGGGCCGGTGGCGACTCGGAGTTCCTGTAGGACGGCGCGACACACCGCGCGCGGTCATCCTGAGCCGCGAAGACGGCGAAGGACCTCACGCTCGTAGTGCGCGTGTTGGCCTTCCACTTCGCGCGGCAGAGGCCCGGGGCGGTTTTTACGCCGACACATGTGCACGACGCCTCGTGTTTGCGTGAGGTCCTTCGCCGTCTCCGCGGCTCAGGATGACCGCGCGATGTGTGAGACGGCGCGTGTGGAAAAGGCCTCAGCTTAAGAACTCCGCTTCCAGGTGACGCGGCGACGCCGTGGGGGCGGTGTTCACGTCATGCGACCTGTATGGATCGTCGTGTTTGCGTGAGGTCCTTGGTTCGCTCGCTCCCGCAAGCTCTCCGCTGCGCGGCTTCGCCCATCTCGCACCGCTTCCCGCGGGCTCGATTCGCCGTCTCCGCGGCTCAGGATGACCGCGCGGGGGTGAGGCACGCCTTCGAAATACCTCAGCTTAAGAACTCCGCGATGGGTTCCATCTCCTCGACGTGCGCGCAGAAAATCTTAAACGCGGCCAGGATCGGCACGGCGAGGATGATGCCCGCAATGCCCCACATCCAGCCCCAGAATGTGAGCGAGAGCAGGATGATCACCGGGTTCAAGGTGAGCGAGCGTCCCATCACGTAGGGCGTGATGAAGTTCCCTTCGATCGTGGCGATGAACAGATACACCGCCGGAAAGACCATCGCGTAGCCGAGGCTGTCGTAGCTGAGCACGGCGCCGATCGTCATGCAGATAATGCCGGCCAATGCGCCGAGATACGGGACGAAGTTCAAGACGGCCACCATCACACCCCACATGAGCGGATTCTGTAATCCCAGAAATCCGACAGTGGTGCCGACCGCCGCGCCGAGGCCGATGTTGATCAGCGTGATCGTGAGCAGGTACTTCGACACGTGCGACTCGATCTCGTGGAGGATGGACACCGCGCGTCGCTTGTTCTGCAACGTCGGCATCAGTTTGATCACCTTGCCGAGGAACACCGTGTCGTAGGCGAGCAGGAAGTAGAGCAGGATGAACAACAGCACCGTGCTGAGCACGAACTCCTGCGTGCTGTGAACCAGGGTGTCCGACATGCGGTTTTGCCGCACCTCGACGACGCGGTTTGGCTCCGCGGGCGCTGCCTCCGGCGACGCGAGCTTTTCGATCTCACCGCTGGCCTGCGCCACCTGCTCCATCGGTTTCTTCAGCGGGAGAAGCTTCTCTTTTAGCTGGCTGACGCCGTAGGGCGCTTTCTCCAACCAGCCCGCCGCGGGTGTGGCGAGCGCCGAAATCCCGAACGCGAGCGCGGCGATCACCACGGAAAGCACTATAGCAGCGCCGAGATGGGAATTGATCCCGATGCGCGCGAGCGCTCGCACAATCGGCCGGAAAAGGTAGCTGAGCAGCAGAGCGAGCACGACCGGCAGCAGCACCGGGCGCAGGAAGTACATCGTGTAGAACAGCGCCAGAATGAACAACCCCGTGAGCGCGACCGAACGGACGTCGAACGACCGCTGCAGCAGATCCGGGATGCGCATGCGCGGGGCGGCCGCCGTCTCCGTCTCCGGCTCGCCGGTCAGCGGCGACTTGTCCGCATTAGGTCCAGGCGCGTCGGCCTGGGGTGGTTCGGGCGGGGCAGTGGTGGTGGCGGGCTCGGCTGGCATCTCGTGACTTGATTCGTGCGAGACTGCGCTTTCACGCGCCATCCCGCTGTCATTCCGACCGAAGTGGAGGAACGGAGCCGCGGGGACGCGAGCGACGTGGACGAAGCCCGAAGGGTAAGCGAGCGGGAGCGAGTGAATCAATCCCGTGGCGACACCGACGGGTAGGCTCACGGGATGCCTCGACTTCGCTCGGCATGACCGCAATGATCGACCGCAGGTATGAGAACCACCGCGCTGCTCGCAATCACCGCTGCTCTTACGGTCACCCTGCAGGGAAAAGAACCACCTCCGCGCGACGCGCTCGCCGGGATCGATGCGGTCATCGACCAAGCGTTGCAGACCTACCAGGTGCCGGGTGCGGCGGTCGCGGTCGTCGTGGGCGACGAGGTTGTCCACGCGAAGGGCTACGGCTTCCGCGACGTCGAGAAGAAGCTGCCGGTCACGCCGGAAACGCAGATGCCGATCGCTTCCATCACCAAACAATTCACCGTCGGTGCGCTCGGGACATTAGTGCGGCAGGGCAAGCTCGAGTGGGACAAGCCGGTGCGCGAATACCTCCCCGACTTTCGTCTCCACAACGAATACGCCACCTCGCACGTCACACCGCGCGACCTCGTCACGCATCGCACCGGGCTGCCGCGGCACGACCGCGTCTGGTATGGCTCTGATCTTTCCCGGGAGCAGATCTTCCATCGGCTTCAGCACTTCCCGCTCAGCCGCGATATCCGGACGCGCTTCCAGTACAACAACCTCATGTACATGACGTCCGGCTACCTGGCCGGGCAGCTCGCGAAGAGCAGCTGGGAAGACCTGGTCAAAAACGCGATCTTCACCCCGCTCGGGATGAAGCGGTCGAACTTCACCGTCGCCGCGATGCGCGCGGACGCGAACCACTCGCTCGCTTACGAGCTGAACACCGAGCGCCAGGTCGTGAAAATCGAGCACGAGCCGGTGGACACCATGGGCCCGACGGGCTCGATCAATTCATCCGTGGACGAGATGGCGCGATTCGCGCGCATGATGCTGGCCGGCGGGATGTTTGAAGGCAAACGCGTGCTCCTCGAGGCGGATGTGCAATCGATGATGCAGCCGAACATGCCGATCGGCCGCAGCCTCTTCGCCGATGTGCTTGGATTCCAGAGCTACGGGATGGGCCTCTTCGTGCAGGCGTATCGTGGGATCGAGATCGCGCATCACGGCGGAAACCTGGGCGGCGCGAGCGCGATCATCCTGATGGTGCCGTCGAAGAAGATCGGCATTGTCGTGCTGACGAACCGCTCCGGCACGCGTCTCCGCGATGCACTGCCCTACGACATTCTCGATCGCCTGCTTGGCCTTGAGAACGCGGGATTGCTGGCCCGGTACCGTGAGCTGGAGGTGAAGGGTTTCGGCGCGGAGGACGCCGCGAAGAGCGCCGGCGTCAGTGATCGCAAGCCCAACACCAAGCCTGCGCGTCCGCTCGGCGAGTACGTCGGCGAGTACGAGCACCCCGGCTACGGCCGCGTCAAGATCGGGCTCGAGGGCGAGCGCCTCACCGTCGGCTACAACAGATTCACCAGCCCGCTCGACCACTGGCACTACGAAGTCTTCCAGGCGCCCGCCGACCGGCAGAACGAGCTCGAGCTGCTGCGCGTGCAGTTCCACCATGACCTCAGCGGCGACATCGCGAGCATCACCGTGCCGATTGAGCCGAACGTCGAGCCCACCTCCTTTGCCCGGCAGGCGCCGGCGGAGATGCGCGAGCGGAAGTTCCTCGATGCGCTTGCGGGCGAATACGACAACGCCGGCGTGCCGGTCACGATCGTGGTGCGCGAAGACAACGTGCTGCAGTACAGCGTGCTCGGAAACGTGCGCGACCTGATCCCGATTCGCGGCACGT
>CADCTA010000111.1 GCA_902805675.1 uncultured Chthoniobacterales bacterium
TCAGGCGCAGTGCGGCGCGGCGGCTACGTCAGCGTGCTCGGCGTCTACGGAGTGCCCTACGACAACTTCCCGCTCGGCCAGATCTTCGACAAAGGCATCCACATGTCGTTCGGCCAGGCGCCGGCGCAGAAGTATATCGACACGCTCATCGGCCATCTCGAACGACGCGAGATCAAGCTCAACGACATCATCTCGCACCGCCTGCCGCTCTCCGAAGGCGCGCACGCTTACGACATCTTCAACGACAAGAAGGACAACTGCGTAAAGGTCGTGCTGACGCCCTGACAAACGCGCCCGGAGCGGCGGTATGATACCGCCGTTCCAACCGAGAATTCCATATGGCCTACATCAAACAAATGTTCGAAACGCATCCGGTGAACCCATCATCGGATCACGCGGTCAACATCGAGTGCATCACCGCCTGCTATGCCTGCGCCGAGGCGTGCAACGCCTGCGCCGATGCGTGTCTCGGCGAGAAGAACGTGGCCGAGTTGGTGCAATGCATTCGCGATTGCAATGACTGTGCGGACGTTTGCCTCGTCACCGCGCGCATCATCTCGCGCTTCACCCGTACCGATTTCAAGCTGGCCGGCGCACAACTGCGCGCGTGCATTCAAGCCTGCCAAAGCTGCGGCGCAGTCTGCGAGAAACACGGCCAGCACATGGAACATTGCCGCGTCTGCGCAGAGGCCTGCCGCCGCTGCGCGAAAGCTTGCGAGGCGCTCCTCGCCGAGAAGTAGCGCAACTGTTGGCGCACTGCGTTTCGCGACGCGACGCAGCCTCGGAACGGCGGTATTATACCGCCGCTCCCAAATCAGTTAGCGCTTCTTCTTCGACGCAGGCTGCTTCTTCGATGCGGCCTTTGCTGGCTTCGTCGCCGTTTTGTCCGCCTTGCGGAAAGCCTCGTCGCTGGGTGCGCCTTTGCTGTTCGGCTTCCGCATCTTCTCGCCGCTGCCCTTCTTAATCCGCTCCTGCTTCGCGTGAATGTTCGCGTAGAGCCCCTGCTTCTTTTTCGCTGGCATAGAATGATTCCTCGTCAGGTCGCAGCCGCCGCGGACTTGCGGACGATGGCCACTGCAAAAACATCGCGCGCGTCGGTGTTTTTGGTTGTCGACGAGACAGCCAGTTCGGCGCGCCGAAAGCGTAGCACTTGAAGGAATGGACGAACAAAACAGGATCAGCCGTCGCCGCGTGATCACGACACTTGGCGCTGCCGGGTTAGCAGCGGTCGCTGGCCGCTCGACATACGCGGCGCCAGCAGATGAAAAAGCTATGACACCCGAGAAGCTACAGGACCCGAGAACGAAATTTCCGAAGCCGCCTTTCAAAGGGCAGGAGCAGCCGTGGCCTGGGCTGGCCGGCAAGATGGAGCCTCGGCCGGACCACGGCGAGAAGAGTTACAAAGGCTCGGGACGTTTGTCCGGGCGGAAAGCGCTCATTACCGGGGGCGACTCCGGGATGGGACGCGCGGCTGCGATCGCGTATGCGCGGGAGGGCGCTGACGTGGCGATTAACTACTTCCCCACTGAAGAGCCTGACGCGCAGGAAGTGATCACGTTAATCAAGGAAGCGGGGCGCAAAGGCGTCGCATTGCCCGGCGATCTGCGCGACGAAGAGTTCTGCCGGAAGCTGATCGCTGATGCCGTGAAAGAGCTGGGCGGTCTCGACATCCTGGTTTGCAACGCCGCGCGGCAGCAAACGCGCGAGTCGATCCTCGACATCTCGAGCGAAGACTTCGACGCGACGATGAAGACAAATGTCTACGCGGTGTTCTGGATGATCAAAGCCGCGGTGCCGCATCTGCAGCCCGGCTCCTCGATCATCATCACCACGTCGGAGCAGGCCTACGATCCATCCGCCGATCTGCACGATTACGCGCAGACGAAGGCGGCGAATATGAACGCGGCCAAGTCGCTCGCGAAGCAGCTGGCCTCGCAAGGCATTCGCGTGAACGGAGTCGCGCCGGGTCCGATCTGGACGCCCTTGCAGGTCAGCGGCGGAGCGACTCAGGAGAAGCTAAAGAAGTTTGGCGGCGACACGCCGCTCGGGCGGCCCGGCCAGCCAGTGGAGCTCGCCGGGATCTACGTGCAACTCGCAGCGAACGACGGCAGCTTCGCCACCGGACAGATCTACGGTTCTGGAGGCGGCAGCGGTCAGCCTTAAGAGCCGTTAATCTACGCACAACATCTTCGCAGCAGTCGTGTGCGCACGGAACGGCGGTATAATACCGCCGCTCCAACTCGATTCGCCGCCAGCCGCAAACTACTTTTCGCGGATGCGCTGAGCCAGCCGGGTCAGCGCCCCCGGCTACAACTGCGATCGGTCCGATTTCAGCAGCTCAACGAGCTCAGCACCGGACGCGGTGAGTTCGAGCCGGTGGGGATTGGTGTCGGTAATCAGTCCCGCGTTCTTGAGAGAACGTATGCTCGCAAGCAATTCAGTCAGACCTGCGCGCGTCGACCTCAGCAGTTGAGCGACCGTCTGACTGCCGCCCGACCCGAGGCAGCGCACGACTTTCGCGGCGAGATCGTCTTCGTTCGCGTCACCGACCTGGCTGCCCCAATCTGCGGTCCGCTCGATCCCGCTGGCGACCAACTGACCGAGTGCATTGCCGACGATCTCGCCGAGCAATCCATCGCCACTGAGGATGCGGCTACCCGTGGTTCGCTTCTGCTTAGCTTTGCGACCTTTCGCCATACGTGCGCGAAAGAATCGCAGCCCGTGCGCGGAACGGTTTGCCAACTCTCCGGCTGTGCGCCGCTGAAGATCGCTACTCCGGATCTGCGGCGCCAGATCTCTCGAGCGCTTTGTTCGCGGTGCGGTTGACGATGACGGTCACGGCGACGGTGGCGAGCAGCCCAACTGCCAGCAACACCCACTTCCATGGCGATCCGCCGCCGCCGCCATCGAGCCCTGCTCTTCCAGCCACGCCGAGATACACGTAGAGGAGCGTGCCCGGCAGCATCCCGACTGCCGTCGCGAAGACGTACGGCCAGAGCCCTACGGCGGTCACTCCGTAGAAGTAATTGCTTAGATTGAACGGCACCACCGGACTCAGCCGCAGCAGGCCGACGACTTTCCAGCCCTGCGCGCCGATCGCTGCATCCAGCGCGGCAAATTTGCGGTTTCGCTTCAATGCGCGTTCCACGCGTTCACGGATCAGATATCGCGCGCAGAGAAACGAAGCCGTGCACCCGAGCGTGGCGGAAATCCATGCCACGGCGAACCCTCCCGCCATGCCATAAACCAACCCAGCGGCGATGGTGAAGATCCAGCCGGGCAGACAGAGCACGGTGGCGAGCACATACACGGCGATGAAAATGACGACGCCACGTGCGCCGAGCGTGCGCACCCATTCGGCGAAAGCTGTCACCCATTCTTTCACCGGCAGAAACGCTGCCACCGTCGAGAGCCCAATCAGCAGCACGGCGAGCGCGATCCATTTCCAGTAGCTGCGAAGCGGGCGCGTCGGCCGCGATTTCGAGCCGAAAACTTCCGGAGCGGTGGTAACTGGCACATCGATCAATCGCAACGCGCGGGCCCGCTCGTCGTCGGGTTGTTCGCCGAATTTGAAGCGACGGCGCAGATCATGCCGCGCATGCGGTAGGACGAATCATTACTAACACCGCCGCAGCGTCCTCGCGGGAACCGCCGACAGCATCCACGGCGTATTCCTCGCATGAGCATCTTCTCGCCGTTCGTCTCGTTGCTTGCTGTGGCCGCGCTCTCCTCGGGAGAGGACCTTCAGGAAGTCGCCAGCTTCCCTGATCAGCAGGTGACTGGCGTCGCAGTCTCGAAGACAGGGCGCGTTTTCGTGAACTTCCCGAAATGGTCCGACGACCACACCATCTCCGTCGCCGAAATTGTCGACGGTAAGCCGGTGCCGTTTCCGAATGCGGAATGGAACAGCGCCGGTCCCGCATCGACGCACTTCGTGTGCGTGCAGAGTGTGCACGTCGACGCAAATGACTTCCTTTGGATCCTCGATCCCGCCTCACCTAAAATGCAAGGCGTGGTGAAGGACGGACCGAAGCTGGTCAAAGTCGACCTCTCCACCAACACCGCTGTCCACATCATCCCGCTGTCACGAGTTGCTCCGGAAAAGAGCTACCTCAACGACGTGCGAGTAGACACCGCCCGCAACGTGGCCTTCATCACTGAGTCCGGCTTGGGCTCGATGATCACCGTCGATCTGAACAATGGCACCGCGCGTCGCATACTCGACGCGCATGAATCCACCAAGGCCGAGAAGGACGTGAACCTGAACGTCGATGGGCGCGAGCTGCGCGACGAGCAGAAGAAAACTGCGCCGCAGATCCACGCCGACGGCATCGCGTTCGACGCGCAGAGCGGCTACCTCTACTACCACGCGCTCACCGGGCGCACGCTCTACCGGATTAAGACGGAGTTCCTCCTCGACACGAAACTCTCAACCGCCGATCTCGAGGCGAAGGTGGAGAAAGTCGCGGAGACCGGACCGCCGGACGGCATGCTCGAAGGTCCCGAGGGCGCGATTTATCTCACGTCGATCGAAGACAACTCGATCGTCCGACTGAAGCCGGGCTCTTCGAACGTCGAACGCATCGTGCAGGACAAGCGCTTGAGCTGGCCGGACTCGCTGGCGTGGGGACCCGACGGCGCTCTCTACGTGACGGCGTCGCAAATCCAGAACATGCCGCGCTTCAACGGCGGCAAGAGCGCACGCACAGCACCATACGGCGTCTACAAGCTGCCGATGCGAGCGGGCAGCGAGGCGGCGGCAGGGTCGCGTTAGCACGTTGTCGCGTCCGGTGCCTGCAGCGGCGGGCTTGGACTGGTGACGTGATCGCCGTCGAGCGATTGCTGATTTCAGCTTTATACGAGCAAGTCGTAAATCGAATCCGAATCTCGTCTTACGGTTTGAGGTGGAGTGAGTTAGAAGTTCTGGCGGCGGCGCTGCTGCCCGTTCGGATGTAACCCTGCTCTCAATCAGAACACCCGCATGACTCCCGCTACCTCTGTCCTGTCTCCGGTTCTGTCGCGTGCAGACGGCGGCGTTGCGCTGCTCGATCGGCTGCGAACTGCAACCGCGCAGCAGCACAGCGAGCTGGAAGCGACGGTCGCGATCAACCGTCGGCTTGCCCATCGGGACGAATACCGCTGGCTGCTCGAGAAATTCTACGGATTCTACCACGCGCTCGAACGAAAGCTTGAACGCTCGCCGGCTGCGGAGCGGGATGATCTCGCGTTCAGCGAACGCGAGAAAGCTCGCTGGCTTGCGCAAGATCTGGCGCAGCTCGGCATCGCTGACGTGTCGCGACTGCCGCAAGCCTGCGATCTTCCGGCGGTCGACAATTACGCAGCCGCGCTCGGCACGATGTATGTTCTCGAAGGATCGACGCTTGGCGGCCGGCACATCGCCGCGCTGTTGAAAGCGAGTGCGATTCCGCCGAACGCGCAGCGGTTTTTCCATAGCTATGGCGCGGAGGTCGGGACGATGTGGCGTTCGTTCTGCGGTGTATTAAATGAGCTTTCCGCGCCGCATGAGCAGGACGTTGCGGTGGCGAATGCACGGGCGACCTTTGCCAGCATGCGCGCGTGGCTGGAGGAGAGGCGATGAGCGAGCCCGGCCAACCGGCGCAGATCAGGGCGTTAGATTTGAGCGCCTGCGCGCGCGAGCCGATCCATATTCCGGGATCGATTCAGCCGCACGGCGTGCTGTTTCTGCTCAGCGCGTCGGATCACACGGTGCTGCAGGTGAGCGAGAACACCGCCGCGCATCTCGGCGTGGAACCGGATCAGCTGCTCGGGCGAAGTTTGCAGGAAGCGATGCCGGGCGCGGAGTGGTCGCGGCTCGAGGAGGCGCTCGCGCAACCAGATCCAGCGGCGGAATCGCCGGTGCGCGTGATCGCCGTGCGCAAGGGAGCGCGCCGGAGTTTCGACGCGTTGCTGCACCGGATCGAAGGCGCGCTCGTGCTGGAGCTCGAGCCGGTGGCAGAACAGGACGCGACGGAGATGACGCGCTTTCTACGTCAGGTGCGCGTGGCGATCGAGGAGCTGCAGGCCGCTGAGACGGACGCCAAGCTGTTCGCCGCCTGCGCGAGCGCGGTGTCGCGGCTGACCGGATTCGAGCGCGTGATGGTTTACCGTTTCGACGAGGATTGGAATGGCGAAGTCGTCGGCGAGCAGCTCATCGGCGACGCCGATTCCTACATGGGTCTGCACTTTCCGGCGTCGGATATCCCGGAACAGGCGCGTGCACTCTATGCGCGTACTCCACTCCGCATCATTCCGGACGCGAGCTATCAGCCGGCGCCGCTCCGCCCGGAGCTGAATCCACTCACGCAGCGCCCGCTCGATCTGAGCAACGCCGCGCTCCGCAGCGTCTCGCCGGTGCACCTCGAGTATTTGCGGAACATGGGCGTGCAGGCGTCGATGTCGATCTCGCTCATGCGCGGCGAACGCTTGTGGGGACTGGTCGCGTGTCACCACGCCACGGCGCGCATCCTGCCGTATGCGATCCGCACCGCGTGCGAGCTGGTCGGGCGTGCGATGTCGGTGCAGATCAGTGTGCAGGAGGAAACCGATCGTCTGCGCGCGCAGCTCGAAGCGCGCTCCGTCCAGACGCGTTTCTACGATATCATCGCGGAGGAAAACAACTTCGTCGAAGCGCTGGTGAAGTACACGCCGACCCTGCTCGAAATGGTGCATGCGAACGGCGCGGCGATCCTGACCGGCACGCGTTGGACGCGGCTTGGCGAAACTCCGGGAAGCGCAGAGCTGGATCGCATTCTCGAGAGAATCGAGCCGCTCGCGGAGGACGGCGTGTTCCGCACCGATGCGCTGTCGTCGATCATGCCCGAAGCGGAGTCATTCAAGGCGAAAGCGAGCGGTCTGCTCTTCGTGTCGCTTTCGAGCGCGGAACGGAATTGCATCCTTCTCTTCCGCCCGGAGGTGACCTCCGTGATCGAGTGGGCGGGAAACCCGACGAAGGCCGTCGAGGAAGGAACCTATCGGCTGCATCCGCGGAAATCGTTCGCCGCCTGGCAACAGACCGTGACCGGCCGATCCGCGCCCTGGCGCACCGAAGAAATCGAAGCCGCGCTCGAACTGCGCAACGCGTTTAACGCCTCCATTCTCCAGCGCACGGATCGCTTGTTGCGTCTCAGCACCGAGCTGGAGCGAAAGAATTCTGACCTGAACTCATTCGCCTACATCGCCGCGCACGACCTGAAGGAGCCTGTCCGCGGCATCCATCATTACACCAGCTTCGTGCTCGAAGACTACGGGCAGCAGCTGCCGGAAGACGGGCGGCAAATGCTGAACACCGTGCAGACACTGGCCGTCCGGATCGAAGAGCTGATCGGTTCGCTCCTCCATTTCTCATCCGTCGGCCGGATCAAAATCGCGACGTATCCCGTGCCGCTCGATTCGATCGTGGATGAAGCTTTGCTGATGCTGAAAAAGCGAATCGAAGACGAGAAGGTGGAGATCCGCCGGCCGGCGACGTTGCCGGTCGCAATGTGCGATCGCGCGCTCACGCGAGAAGTGTTCGTGAACCTGATCACGAACGCGCTGAAGTATAACGACAAGCCGGAACGCTGGATCGAAATCGGCAGCCGCGATGGCGCGGCTGCAGCCACCGCCGATGCCGCGCCCGCCGCGCTCCTGTATGTGCGCGACAACGGGATCGGTATTCGCGAGAAGCATCAGCAGGACGTCTTCGCGATGTTCCGGCGCCTGCACGATCGCGATAAATACGGCGGTGGCACGGGCGCAGGGCTGGCGATCGTGAAAACGATCGTCGAGAAGCACGGCGGCGAGGTCTCGCTCGAATCTGTCTTCGGCGAAGGCACCACGTTTCTCTTCACACTTCCGCAGTCCGCTCAACCATGAACCCAAACCCACCGTCCGCCACGCTTCGTCCGCTCGTCTTGATCGAAGATAACGAGCTGGATCACCGCGCGATCGAACGCGGTCTGCAAAAGCTCAACGTTCGGAATCCAGTCACGCATTTTCACGCGGGCGAGGAAGCGCTCGATTACATCCGCAACTACAAGGTCTCCGCCGATCATCCCGAGACAACACCCGGGCTGATCATCCTCGACCTCAACCTGCCCGACACGCACGGACGCGAGATCCTGGCCGCGCTCAAGCATCACGAAGAAATGCGCGTGATCCCCGTCGTGGTGTGGAGCATTTCGTCCGATCCGGCCGACATCAAGCTCTGCTATCTCGATGGAGCGAACAGCTACATCCAGAAGACCGTCTCGCTCGAAGGCACGCAGGAATTGCTCCAACACATCACGACCTATTGGCTCGATCTGGTTTCGCTGCCGCCGGTCGCGCCCGCCGATGCCTGACGAGCCGCTCCAGATCTTGGTGGTCGACGACAGCCCGGAAGATCGCGCCACTTATCAGCGTTATCTCTCGCGCGACACCGCGCAGTCGTATCGCATCCATGAGGAAGCCGGCGTCGAGGCGGGTTTGCGCGCGCTCGAGACGCTCGAGCCGGCGTGCGTCATCCTGGATTACGCGATGCCCGACGGCACCGGGCTCGAGTTTCTGGGCGAAGTGCAAAAGACGGAACGCACGCGCGCGATCCCCGTCATCATGCTCACCGGCACGGGGGACGAATCCATCGCCGTGCGGGCGATGAAAGCCGGTGCGCGCGATTATCTGGTGAAGCGCCAGCTCACCCCCGAAAGTCTGCGCATCGCGATCAGCGGCGCGGTGTTTCGCGGCCAGGCGGAGCGGCAGTTACTGGCACAACGCGTGGAGCTCGAGCGTCTCTACGCTGAAGCGAAGGAAGCGAACCGCCTGAAGGACGCGCTTGTGTCGCAATTGCAGGAAGCAAACTCGGCGAAGGATCAGTTCCTCGCCACGCTCAGCCACGAGCTGCGCACGCCGCTCACGCCGATCCTCATCGCCGTCTCCTCGATCGATGAGAGCCAGCTGAACGAAGAAGTGCGCGATCTCTTCGACACGATCCGCCGCAACCTCGGCCTCGAGGCGCGCCTGATCGACGATCTGCTCGACCTGACGCGCGTCAGCAAAGGCAAGCTGCAGCTCGACGTGCAGCCCACCGATGTGCACGCCATGCTGCAAAGCGTCGTCGAAGTCTGCCGCGCCGATCTCGAGAGCAAGTCGTTCACGCTGGAGCTGAACTTCGCGGCCGCGAGCCGCTTCGTGCATGGCGACGCCGCGCGCCTCCAGCAGGTCTTCTGGAACCTGCTCAAGAACGCCGCGAAATTCGCGCCGCTCGGCGGCCACATCAGCCTCGCCACGTACAGCCCGAGTCCCGATCAGATCACGATTTCATTCACCGATAACGGTCTCGGTATTCCGGCTGAGCGGCTCGCAAAAATCTTCGACGCCTTCGAACAAGGCAGCGTCGCCATCACGCAACGCTACGGCGGCCTCGGGCTCGGCCTCGCGATCTCGAAGGCGATCGTGGACGCGCACGGCGGATCGATTACCGCTAGCAGTCCGGGCACAGGGCAGGGCGCCACGTTCACGGTGGAGCTGGCGGCGTTCGCAGACGCTCCAGTCGCCAAAATCGTGACGCCGTACCCCAACGGCACCGTCTCCGCGCACGTGCTCCTCGCCGAGGATCATCCAGATAGCGGACGCCTGCTCTCGCGCGCGCTGACCCGCGTCGGCTATCGCGTCCATCTCGCCACATCGATCGCATCGGCGATCGAAGTTTTCCGCTCTGAACCGATCGACCTACTCGTCAGCGATCTCGGCCTGCCGGATGGTCATGGCACCGAATTGTTGCAGAAGGTCCGCGCCATCCGCCCGATCAAGGCGATCGCGCTGAGCGGCTATGGCCTGGAGCACGACCTGCAGGCCACGCGCGAAGCGGGCTTCCTGTTTCACCTCGTGAAGCCGATTGACCCGCAAACCTTGCGAAGCGCGATCGAACGCGCGCTAAATGGATCGGCGGCGGCGCCCCAAGCGCAGCCTCAGGGTTGATTTCGCTGATCGGCGACAAGATTGGTGCTCGGCGGACGCTCCACGCCGCAGGTTACTCCTGCTTGGCCGGTTAGATTGCCGTGCCGCCGCACTCGTCGGGGACCCGCCGCAAGACACGTGACGTTCGCAAGGCCGAAGGCGCGCACAGCAGCGTAATCGATTGCATGCCAGCAAAATCCAAGAAACAGCAGATGGCAGCCGGCGCAGCGCTGGCGGCGAAACGCGGCGATAAATCAAAGAGCTCTCTCCGTGGCGCGTCGAAGAGCATGGCCAGCTCGATGAGCGAAGGTCAGTTGAAGAAGATGGCGAGTACGAAGCGCAAAGGAAAGCCGACGAGCGCGAGCAAGAAGAAGTAGTTCTCGCGTCGACTGTCTCAGCGGGGAACGCGCAGCGCGTTGCCACGCCGCAGCCGGTGCGCTGCGGACAAGCGCATGCTACAACGCTGCCCGGAGAGCATCGTCAAGCGGGCGCGCTACGATTTTTTCGCGCTCGATTTCTTTCCGCCGGACTTCTTGCCCGACGACTTTTTCGAGCCGGACTTCTTCGCGCGCGATTTCTTCGAAGTCGATTTGTTCCCCGGCTCGTTCTCCCGCGTGTCGAACGACGCGCCGCCGCAGTTCCTGCACTTCGGGATCTTCTTGCCCTTCGTGACGTGATTTCGCTCGTGGCACTTCGTGCACCGGAAATCACCCGTCTCGCGCGCTGTCTCTCCTGCTTTTGCTGCCATGAGCTGTCAGTCTTTCTGCGCCGCTTTCGTTTCCATGTCGCCCCGCTCGTACTTCTGCTTCTCCTCGGGCAACTCCTCGTAAAGCTTCTGGTTCTGCTTCGCTTGCGCTTCTTCGGTCAGGATGCGGCGCGCGCTTACCATGACCTTGTTCACAGCGCCGGCGACGACAACGCGCTCGCCGTCCATGACTGCCTTGTAGCCGGTCTTCGCGACATCCTGCGGCGCGGCAGCGTGCTGCATCGCGCGCGTCTCGGTCATGCCGGCTTTCGGGAAGAAATCGGTATCCGTCGGGCCGGGGCAAAGCGCCGTCACCGTGATGCCGGTGTCCTCCAGTTCGGTGGCGAGCGATTCGCTCAGCGAAAGCACGAACGCTTTCGTTGCATGATAGACCGCGAGCAGCGGGCCGGGCTCGAAGCCAGCAACTGATGCTGTGTTCAAGATGCGTCCGCGCGCGCGTGCGAGCATCGGCGGAAGGAAAAGCTTCGTCAGCCGCAGCACGGCCTCGATGTTCAGTCGCACCATCGAGAGGTCCTGCTCGAGCGAGATCTCGTGATACTTCCCGCGCTGGCCGTGCCCCGCATTGTTGACGAGGATGTCGATCGTTACGCCGCGTTGCTGCAGCTCGTCGAAGATCTCCTGCGCCGCATTCGGTTGCTCGAGGTCCTTCGCGATCACGATGGGCTCGGTGCCGCCGTCGAATTGCCTGAGCTGTTGCGCGACTTCCCGTAGCTCGGATTCCACCGGCGCAACGAGCACGACCGGGTGACCGTTGCGCGCGAATTCGTGCGCGAGATACATGCCGATGCCGCTCGAAGATCCGGTAACGAGTGCCGTTTCGTTATTCATCGAACGTGATCGCGCAAAGCGCAGGTAGTGGACGCGGAAATCGGGGCGCACGCCGCGAATGTCAGCTGCGGCCTCGGCAGTCGGCTGCAGGTTTCGCAAGTGTGAAATCGGACGAAGCGGGTAACAGTGCCCGAGAGATGACCCATCGAGGACCAGACGCGCCGCAAAACGGCGCATCCAAAGACGGGTGTTCTTCTACGGCTCGCTGTTGCTGCTCGTCCTGCAGGTGCAGGGAATCTTTACGACTGGATACGATCAACTGCCGCTGCTGCTGAAGCGAATTTATGTAGGAGCGCTCGTTTTCGTCGCAGCGGCGACTGTTCTCGATCTGACGGCAACATTCCTGCGCAACGCGCAATCTGCCCGAGCTCGCTATCTCGCGTGGGATCTTCGTCCATCGCCGCACGGCTCGAGCGCCCTGCTAGTTATTGCGATGTCCGCCGACGTGTTCGTCGCGGCGACGGTGATTCTGCATTCCGCAACGTCTGCCTTCCTGCTGGTCGCAGCCACCTGGGTTCTGCTTGCTGGAATCATAACCATGGTGATCGGCCGGCTGCGGAGAGACCCATCGTAAACCGCGGCAAGAGAAGCGCGCCATGCGCACCGCGAGCGAACCATAGACGTAGCAAATGGAACCGGTCACAAACTTCGTCACCGCGGCGCTCGGCCTCGGCATGGAGCCTAAGGACCTGACGTTCACGAATATCAGCCTCCGCGCGCTGGTCATCTTCGTTGCGGCGATCGTGATGGTGCGCACCGGCGACAAGCGCTTCTTCTCCCGGAAATCAGCTTTCGACGTAATTCTGGGGTTCGTGCTTGCGTCGACTTTGGCGCGCGCCATCAACGGCTCGGCGCCGCTATTTCAGACGATCGGAGCCGGCTTCGTCTTGGTTTGGACACATCGGCTGCTCGGGGCGACCGCGAGGCGATGGCAGTCATTGGGTTGGGCGATCAAGGGCAGTCCGGACAAGATCGTCGATCGCGGTAAGGTCATTCCGGCTGCTCTCCGCAGCAACCACCTGAGCGAGCACGACCTGACTGAAGATCTGCGCTTGAACGGCGGGACGAAGGATGTTGCCGACGTAGAAGAGGCATGGATTGAGCGTAACGGCGATATCAGCGTCCTGAAAAAGAGCTGAACATCGTGCATAAAAGTGACCGTGGACGCGGCTGGGCAGAACAGGACATCGCCAACGATGTTTCCGCTCCATCGTATGCGGAGCGCTTTTACGTGAAGCTTGTGCTCAATCGTCGGCGACTCGTACGGCGCCTGGATAGCGCGACACGACCGTGATCGCACTGGTGCGACAGACGGTGCCTTCCCGCGCCAATCGGATCACCAACGCCGTTTGCATTGCCGGCGCGCTATTGCTGCTGAGCGGTTGTGATCGACTTCCGCGCGATTCGGCGGGAGCGCTGAATCGAATCCGATCGAGCGGAGAGTTGCGAGTGGGTGTCGCCGAGCATGAGCCTTGGGTGCGATGGGAAGGTGATCGCGCGATCGGGCTTGAGCCGGAGCTGATCGAGCAATGGGCGCAAACGCTCAGCGCACGTGTCACCTGGCGGAAGGACGCGCTGGCGGAACTCGTGAAAGCGCTGCATCGCCGCGAGATCGACGTGCTCGCGGCCGGCCTCGAGGAGACGACGCCGTATGCCCCCGAGGTAGCGGCAAGCCAGCCGTATCTGGAGGCGCCGGATCGCGAAGGGAAGAAGACCCCGCGCGTCCTTGCGGTGACGCAGGGAGAGAGTGCGTTGCTCCTTTCGTTAGACCGCTTTCTCGGTCAGCAGGACGAGGCGAAACTTACGCAGCGCCTCCACGAACTCAGCCAGCCTGCGCCATGAGACCGGTCCGGGACTTCGATCTGCCGCCGGAGAAACAGGCGGTGCTGAAAAAGGCGCGGCGGCTCGAGATCATCACGGTCATTTATATCTGCACGTCGGCCACGTTTCTCGGGTTAACGATGGGGAGCTCGCAGGCCATGCGAACGAGCTTCTTCGAGGATGTGCTGAGCATCATCCCGGCAATCACGTTCCTCATCTGCATCCGGATCGCGCGCTGGCCGGCGAGCAAGAAGTATCCCTACGGATTTCATGGCGCCGTCTCGATCGGCTACCTGACCGCGTCGCTTGCGCTGATCGGGATGGGCACGTTTCTCCTCATCGAAGCCGTGATGAAATTCGCCGCCGGCGAGCGCACGACGATCGGGGGAATGGAGGTTTTCGGCCACACGGTCTGGGCGGGTTGGGTGATGCTTTGCGCGGTCGTCTACACCGCGGTGCCGAGCGTGTTTCTCGGGCGCGCGAAGCTAAAGCTGGCACCGCAAATCCACGACAAGGTGCTCTTCGCCGATGCGCAAATGATGAAGGCCGACTGGATGGCCGAGACAGCCACCGCCGCC
>CADCTA010000112.1 GCA_902805675.1 uncultured Chthoniobacterales bacterium
CGCTGAATGTCACGCCCGACATGGGCTTCGTCATCGTGGGCGAGCGCACCAACATCACCGGCTCGCCGAAGTTCTCGAAGCTGATCCTCGGCGGCGACTTTGACGGTGCGGTGGCAGTCGCGCGTCAGCAGGTGAAAGGCGGCGCGAACATCCTCGACGTCAACATGGACGAAGGAATGATCGATTCCGAAGCCGCCATGACGCGCTTCATGAATCTGATCGGCAGCGAGCCTGAGATCTCGCGCATCCCGTTCATGATCGACAGCTCGAAGTGGAGCGTGATCGAAGCCGGCTTGCGTTGCGTGCAAGGCAAGGCGGTCGTGAACTCGATCAGCCTCAAGAACGGCGAGGAGGAATTCCTGCGCAATGCTTCGCTCGTCCGGCGATACGGCGCGGCGGCGATCGTGATGGCCTTCGACGAGCAAGGCCAGGCCGACAATCTCGAGCGCCGCATCGAGATCTGCTCGCGCGCTTACAAGCTGCTGACCGACTCAGCCGGCTTCGATCCGAGCGACATCATCTTCGACACCAACGTGCTCACTGTTGCAACCGGGCTCGAGGAGCATCGCAACTACGGCGTCGACTTCATCGAGTCCGTGCGCTGGATCAAAGCCAACCTGCCGGGAGCGCGGACAAGCGGCGGCATCAGCAACGTTTCGTTCTCGTTCCGCGGGAACAATCCGGTGCGCGAAGCGATGCACGCCGCGTTTCTCTATCACTCGATTCGCGCCGGGCTCGACATGGGCATCGTCAATGCCGGCCAGCTCGCCGTCTACGAGGAGATCGAGCCCGAGCTGCGGGAGCGCGTTGAAGATGTCCTGCTGAATCGGCGCGACGACGCGACCGAGCGGCTGGTCGACTTCGCGGAGAGCGTAAAGGCGAAAGACAAAGCGCCGGTCGAGAAGGAAGCGTGGCGTGCCGCGCCGGTGGAAGAGCGCCTCTCGCACGCGTTGGTGAAAGGCATCGTCGATTTCATCGATGTCGACACCGAAGAAGCGCGCCGCAAAAGCACTCGGCCGCTGGATGTGATCGAAGGACCGCTGATGTCCGGAATGAGCGTGGTCGGCGACCTGTTCGGCGCGGGTAAGATGTTCCTGCCGCAGGTGGTGAAGAGCGCACGTGTGATGAAGAAGGCGGTCGCCTACCTGATGCCGTTCATGGAAGCCGAGAAAGCGGGCGGAGCGAAGCCCCAGGGGCGCATCGTCATGGCGACGGTGAAAGGCGACGTGCACGATATCGGCAAGAACATCGTCGGCGTCGTGCTGCAGTGTAATAACTACGAGGTCATCGATCTCGGCGTGATGGTTTCGGCGCCGAAGATCCTCGAAACCGCCCGTGAACGGGGCGCCGACGTCATCGGCCTCAGCGGTCTCATCACCCCATCGCTCGACGAGATGGTGCACGTCGCACAGGAGATGAAGCGCGAAGGATTCTCGGTGCCCTTGTTGATCGGGGGCGCGACCACCAGCCGCGCACACACGGCTGTGAAAATCGCGCCGCATTACGACGGCAGCATCGTCCACGTGCTCGACGCTTCCCGCGCGGTCGGCGTCGTGAACAGCCTGCTCAACCAGGATCTCAAAGGAAACTTCGACACACAGACCCGCTCGGATTATGCGGCACTCCGCGAGGCGCACGCCGCCGGCACACGGGACAAGAAAGTCGTGACGATCGAGCAAGCGCGCGCGAATGGCGCAAAGATCGACTGGAGTAGCTACGAGCCGCCGCAGCCTGACTTTACCGGGTTGCGCGCAGTCGAGCCGGAGCTCAGCACGCTAGTGCCGTACATCGACTGGTCCCCGTTCTTCCACACCTGGGAACTGCGCGGGCGCTACCCGGCGATCTTCGAAGACGCCGTCGTAGGGCAGCAGGCGCGTGAGCTCTTCGATGATGCACAGGCGCTGCTGAACCGAATCGTCGCGGAGAAGCTGCTGACGGCGCGAGGCGTTTTCGCGCTGTGGCCGGCGAACTCCGTCGGCGATGACGTCGAAGTCTACAGCGACGCCTCGCGCACGGAGCGAGTGGCGACATTTCACTTCCTGCGGCAGCAAATGCAGAAGCCGGCAGGTCAGACGAACCGCTGCCTGGCAGACTGGGTTGCGCCGAAGGAGACGCGCCGCGCCGATCACATCGGCGGCTTTGCCGTCACGGCGGGTATCGGCGCGGATGAGCTCGCGAAGAGCTTCTCCGACGCGCATGACGACTACAACGCCATCCTCACCAAGGCGCTGGCCGATCGACTGGCAGAAGCATTTGCCGAATACCTCCACCAGCATGCGCGCATCGCGTGGGGATTTGGCGGCGACGAGAAGCTGTCGCACGAGGAACTCATTCGGGAGCGCTACCGGGGAATCCGACCGGCGGCTGGATATCCAGCCTCACCGGACCACACGGAAAAGCGCACTCTGTTCGACGTGCTCCAGGCGGAGGACAAGGCGGGCGTGATGCTCACCGAATCAATGGCGATGCACCCGGGCGCGAGCGTGAGCGGGCTCTACTTCTCGCATTCCGAGGCGAAATATTTCGCGGTCGGGAAAATCGAGCGCGATCAAGTGCGCGAGTACGCGGCGCGTAAGAACGCGACGGTCGAGTTTATCGAGAGGTGGCTCGCGCCAAATCTCGGTTACCGGTAGGGACGCCGCGCTGCGGCGTCCGAGTGGCGTGGCTGCGCGAGGGGTCGTGCATTACGTCACGAGCCAGCAACGCGTGCCGGACAGCGCAGCGCGCTGTCCCTACCTCACTGGGTGCTTTTCTGGTCGGCGTCGACAGACGGATCCTTGATCCGCGCGCCGAAGAGGAGCATTGCGCCGGCTTCGTCTTCCGAGACGGTCGCGACGGTTTCCTGCTTCTCTGGCTTCGGCCAATGGACGCTCCACGCGAGACCCACCTTCTCGAGACCCCAGATGACATAGCGGGTCATGTCGAACTCCCACCAGCGGCGCCCGTGAGCGGCGCAACGCGGCTGCGCGTGGTGATTGTTGTGGTAGCCCTCGCCGAAGGCGCCGAGGCCGACCCAGAAGTTGTTCTTGCTGTGATCGGAGGTTTCGAAGGTGCGATAGCCGACGCTCTGCATGTGGCAGATCGAGTTCACCGCCCAGGTGAAATTATAAACCACCAGCATCGGCACGTAGAGGCACCAGAGCAGTCCCACGCCTCCGAGTGTGGCGTAGAGCGTCGCCGCCACGATGAGGTGCGGGATGATGTAGAAATACGGCTTCTCCCACGCCTTGCAGTACCAGATTTTCCGCACGTCCGCGGCGTAGCGCATGGAGCGATCGCGGAACCCCTCGGGCTTGCGCACGAGCCACATCATGTGGGCGTACGGGAAACCGTGGATCGGGCTGTGGATATCTTCGTCGGTGTCCGATTTCAGGTGGTGATAACGATGATCCCCCACCCACGTGACAGGATCACCCGACAACGCGACGGCTGATCCGGTCGCGAAAAAGAACTTCACCCAGCCCGGCATCTCGAAGCCGCGATGCGTCAGGTAGCGATGCAAATAAAGCGTCGTGCTGATGCCCGCCCAGAAATACATGAACAGCATGATCGGCAGGAAGCGCCATTCAAACCGCGTGACGAGAGCTGCCACGCCGAGCACCTGCAAGGCGATGAGCGAGATAAACAGCGTGACGTTAAGTTTTTCGTTTTTGAACATGAGAGACGAGGCGGATCAGGACGCGTCTGCGTCCGGGAAGAGGTGAAAACCGAGGGGCGACACAGTGGATTCGAATGGCAACAGCGGCAAGGCCTTATTTGCGCCGAAGATAATACGGAAGCGGCGGGGGAAGGCGCAGATCGCTGTGTGCCGAGCGTGCTGAGGATACGCGCATATCGACACTTCGGATTCTCCAACAATTCCGGATGCGCATGGTCGCAGGGCGTGGTAAAGACTGCCGCGGCTTCGGGGTGTAGCTTAGCTTGGTAGAGCGCCTGGTTTGGGACCAGGAGGTCGCAGGTTCGAATCCTGTCACCCCGACCACGCTGCATTTCTTCGCATGAGATTGCCGCTGCTCTTTGTTCTGGCGACGTGTTGCCTGCTCGCGCGAGAGACCCACGCGCAAGAACCGGCACCGCTGCCAAAGCCGGAGACGCAAGATCCCGCGCCAGCGGGGGCAGTGACGCCTACCCCAACGCCGGAGTTAATCCCGGCGGACATCCTTCCGCCGCCGGACCCGGCGGCGCTCCCCGGCACGCTCGACATCCCATCGATCGAGCAGCTCGATCAGGGACTGAAGCCGCCTCCACTTAGCCCGGCGGCAGAGGCTTATCGGCTTCATCTCGAGTGGCGGAAGCTGCGCAACCAGGTGCAAAATGAGCCTCGGCTAAAGGCAGCCCTGGCCGATACGGAGGCGGCGCGGACCGATCTGCAGCGGCGCAAGCTGCTCGCCCGCTACATCGAGCTCTACCACGCGCGGATGATCGCCATCGCGCCGAAAGAGATGAAGCAATACCTGCTCGACCGTAAACGCGAGCAGCTCGCCGCACTGCCTCAGCCGAACGTCCGGCCGGAAACCGCGTTAGCGACTCCCAAGCCGGCACCCGGTGCTCCGCCCGCCGGTTCCCCGGGAGCGTCGCCCACGCCTGCGGTGCCGATCTCGATCTACGGTTCGCCCACGCCCAAACCAGGGCGCTCCGGCTTGCTCGGTCTCCCGAGGCCGTAAGCGCAGGACGCTGCTGGTCTACGGCAGACTTGCCCTCGCGCGGCACTCAGTTATGGTCGCAACATCAGACGACGGCGCATTCGTCTAGTGGTTAGGACACGGCCCTCTCAAGGCCGGTGCACGGGTTCGATCCCCGTATGCGCTGCCAGGAACGTCTTGCGCGCGGGTGAATTCGGAGTGCCGACGCAGCGCTGCTGGTAAGGTCACTGCGAACTAGTGACGTCAGTAACCTCGCTGCCGAAACGGAACCTCGCTCAAGTAGCAAGCGTCCCGGGTTGTGTTCCTACCTCCCCCTGAAGGAATGGCGCATCTAGACGTCCGCAGTAGCGCAACAAATGCGCGATAGCTACGACCGTAAAGCGGTGTCACCGAGCAGCATTGAAGACCGCGCATGACATGACGCGCGATCATAGCTGGACAGCTTCGAAGGCCGCCCATAGCTTCCCGCACTGGACCGCCAGCGCACCATCTGCCTCAGAACTCCTGCTAATGAAACAATTCTCCACTATCCTCAGGTCCATTTCGATCGCTGCCGCGGTCTGCCTGGCATTCGACGCCAGCGCCCAGCAAAACATCGTAGCTGATGGCGGCTTCGAAGACACGCCGCCCAACTCCGACAAGTTCTCCCCCGCCTGGACACTCATCCCTGCGAGCGGACCCAATCCCGGACAGCAGTTTTCGAACGTTGGCACTAGCGCCACCTTCGCGAACTCTGGTGAGAACTACGCGAATCTTGCGCCGGAAGTCGGTCAGGTAGGCACCCTTCGGCAGACACTGAACACGACAGCTGGCCAGAGCTATACGCTGTCATTCTTCCTCACCAACGACTCGAACGAGCCGGTGAACTTCTTTCGGGCTGTGGTCAATGGGACGGTGCTGTACGAAACGATGTCTCCTCCTTTCCCGGCTCCCGGTCCCTATCAGCTGATAACCAGGTCTTTCGTCGCGCAGACATCTTCGACGACGCTCGACTTCCAATATCAGCACGATGACGACTTTTGGAGGCTCGATGACGTGTCCGTCACGGTGTCGGTTCCGCAGAAGCTACTGAATATCTCAACGCGCCTGCGTGTGCAGACGGGCGAGAACGTCCTCATCGGCGGCTTCATTCTCACCGGCACCGCGCCGAAGAGGGTGATCATCCGGGCCATCGGACCTTCGCTAGAGCGACAGGGTGTGAGGGAGCCACTCGCCGACCCAGTGCTCGAATTGTACAATTCGGCGTCTCTCATCACGACAAACGACAACTGGAAGGACATGCAGCGCGCAGAGATCGAAGCTACCGGAATACCGCCGGCCGACGATCGTGAATCGGCCATCGTGGTGACGCTTCCGGCGAACGGAGCAGGCTACACCGCGATCGTTCGAGGCAAAGACAACACGACCGGCGTTGCACTGGTGGAGGTTTACGACCTGGCACCGGACGCGAATTCAGAGCTGGCTAACATCAGTTCGCGAGGATTCGTTAGTACCGGCGAGAATGTGATGATCGGCGGATTCTTCGTCGGCGGCGGAGACGTGAATGCTCGCATCGTCGTGCGTGCAATCGGGCCTTCGCTCGCCAACCGCGGTGTGGAAAACGAACTCGTCGATCCGACGCTCCAGTTAGTCGACCGCAACGGCAATCAGATCCAGGCGAACGACAACTGGAGAGACACTCAGCAGGCTGAGATTCAAGCGACCGGGCTTCAACCGAGCGATGATCGTGAGTCAGCTCTCGTCGCCTCACTGCCAGCCGACGAGTACACCGCGATCGTCCGAGGCAAGGACGGCACCACGGGTGTCGGCTTGGTGGAAGTTTATAACATCCGGTAAGGGCGCGCTGAAATCGGACAGGATGCATGGCGCGGATCGTGGCTTGCATCCTGTCCGCGACGATCGGCCTTACACCTTCAGCGGAGCGCACCGTTGCAGTGCGTCATCGTCGGTCTGCAACTCCCGATAGAGACGGCGCCGTTTAGGCGCTAAGCGGGGCGCGGCGCGGGAGCGCGTTGCGACCGAAACCCGAGCGCGCGACATCTGATTCGGGAACCGTAGGCGAGACTCGGAGGACCTGGGGGGCAAGATGGCGCCACGCCCGAAGTTCGCCGAAGTCTCGCCCTACCCGCTGCGGGTGCGGTGCTCTCTTAAAATCGCAGCTCGCGATTCTTTTGAGCCAATCCGCCCAAAATTCCCGCGTTATGGAGTAGTGACCCGCCTCGCCTATCTCGCTGCGCCGCCCGTGTGTGGATTTCGCCGGCACGCGGCCTGCAATCCGCAGGAGTTTCTTACACGACGCAACGGCGTCATGCCGAGTCGGGATGCCGGATGCGTCGCGGCCCGCAGAAGCTCGATTGTCCTGCGCCGTCTGAATCCGGCTTGCATCTGCGGTTGAAAAAGCAGTAAACACCATAATCTCGATGCTTGTCACCCTACGTTTACACGTCATTCTTCTGCTCGTGGCGCTGCAATTCAGCACGCCCGCAGGAGCCGACACGATCTTCGATAACGGCGCGTCCAGCCAGGATGACGGATGGGAGATGACGGAGTGGTTCGAGGCTGATGACTTCGTCGTGCAGGAACGCACCCAGCTTAGCGGGTTCAAGTTCTGGAACTACGCGAGGACGGGCTACTTCACCGGCGTGGTCACCTGGCAGATCTACTCGAACAGCTCCGTGAACAGCCCAGCCCAGTTGCTCGCCAGCGGCACGTCCTCAGGTCTGACACATTCCCCTACGGGGTTTGCGCTTTTTAACTTTTTGTTCGAAGCGGTCACGACTTTCCAGATCGCGCCGGTCACGCTCGATCCCGGCATTTACTGGCTCGCGCTCCACAACGGGCCGCCTGAGCACGTGACTCGTGGCATGTTCTGGGCGCCTACTCCAAAAAAGGCCGGCTCCGGCGCCGCGAGCCACAGTCGCGAGGCACTCAGCACGGGCCCGTGGTACAACAATGATTATCCCGGCATGGTATCTGAACTCGCCTTCCAGGTTTTCGGGGTCGTCGTCCCGCGAGTCGCCGCCGCGGGATTCGTGAATGGCGTTCCGGTCGTGCGATTCGCTTCAAAGGTCGGCAAGCAATACCGGCTCGAGTACAAGAACAATCTAACAGATGCCTGGCGCTCTGTTCCCGGTCGCGAGGTCATCAGCGGGACGGGCGCGGAAATCCAGGCCGACGATCCGCAGGCCGACGCGAGGACGGCCAGACGCCGCTTCTACCGGGTGGTGGTTTTGTGAGGCCTGTCGACCCCCGAGGCGCACAATATGCTAAATCTCCGTGGAAATAATGTTGCGTAACGAACGCATTCTGTCATAACAGATCGGAACACTGGATTTACCCATCATGCCAAAACTATCGACACTCAGCATTCGGCTCCGCCAACAGGCGACCAGCACACCCGTTCTCCTTTCCATGCTGGGTTGCCTCGCACTCGGCTTCGCTTTCGCGACCAGCACCAGCCATGCGCAAGGCAATGGCGGTTGCAAGCGGCAGGTCTGCCATAAGCAAAAGAACACGTTGGAGCTGCCTTGCCAGAGTTCCGCGTACGAGCGCCACCTCGCGCACGGTGACACTCCTGGGCCATGCACAGCGAGCCAGACCCGCCAGAACGAAAGCACCGAGCGCCCTCCACAAATCGCCAAAACACGCGTTCAGCCCGCCATCTCCAACAAACTGATCTCCGCGGAGAACATGGGACGAATTCAAGCGGCTGTGGAATAAGCGGTCACCCTGCCGAGGGTCACGCGATCGATTCGCCGGCACCCTTCTAGTTCTGAGTTTGTTCCGCCGCCGTTCTTCGGCGGCGGATCTCTGTACAAGCCAAACGATGCATCGTCGCGTCGCCCCCGCAGCGGGGGCTCTCACTTTCGCGCTGCTCGTCGCCGCCCTCGTCTTTCTCCAGGTCCTTAGTTCGCAGAAAGACCTGCTGCCGTTTCTCGAGGCGTATGCGGCCATTGGCATTGCCAGCCTGATCGCCGCGCTTGCTGCCACTTTCCCGGTCCAGGCGGGTGCCGCAGCGAAATCCTGCGTCCTCGCTACGCTCATCTTCTGCGGCTACGTCGTCGCTCGCGCGCTGACCTCGCCAGTTTCCTACGTCGCACGCGCCGACCTGTATCTCGTTCTCGCCGCTCTCACGGTCTACGCCCTCGCGGTCACATTCCTGAACACGCCCGGTAAGCGGTTTGCCCTCGTCATCGCGCTACTGTTGGCCGGTCTCGCCCACGTCGTCGTCAGTGTTGCGCAGGTCATTCGCGGTGGAAGTCTGTCGCTGCTGATCCCGGCGCTCCAGAGCATCGAGGAAGGGTCACGGGAAACCCGCGGTGCTGGCCTTTACGTCTCGCCCAATCACCTTGCTGGGCTCCTGGAACTTCTCGGGGCACTCGGCCTCGGTATTGCATGTTGGAGTCGCCGTCCGGCGTGGGCGCGCGTCTGCATCGGCTATCTGGCGGCGAGTTGCTACGCCGGTGTCGCCTTATCCGGCAGCCGCGGCGGCTACCTCGGCGTCGCCGCGAGCGTTCTGGTGTTCGCCCTGCTGAGCCTGCTCGTCCTCGGCAAGGCGGGCGGTCGGCAGCTTCTGAAGTTCAGCGCCATCGGGCTCATTGTCGGCTCGCTGCTCGGAGTCGGCTTATGGACACTGCTCCAGCAAAACGCCACCCTCACCGAAAAGCTCCAGAAGATCGTGACCGATCCGGCCCGCCTCGACCTTTGGCGCGCCGCGATCGAACAGTGGAAGCTTCAGCCTTGGACCGGCACGGGAAGCGGCACATACCTCTACTACGGCCGCGAGTTCCGCGCGCCGACCATGCAGATGGATCCAGTCGATGTGCACAACGACTACCTGCACCTGCTGGCTGAATACGGCCTCATCGGCGCCGCTGCATTCCTGCTCTTCTTTTGCGCGCACGTGTGGCGCGGGTGGAAGACGTTTGCGGCGCTCGGGTTGCGGCGAGTTGCGGCCGGTGCACCGCCGCTGAGCGACCGTCTCGCGCTGACAATCGGAGCGCTCTCAGCGCTCGCGGCCTACGTGGTGCACTCGGCCGTCGATTACAACCTGCACATCGCGGCGAACGCTCTGCTCGTTGCGCTTGTCTTCGCGGTGCTCGCAGCCCCCGGTCTGGTGGAGGAGGAACGGACGCGGAGCGCGGTCCCGCGTCTGACGCCGCGATTTGCGGTCGCGATCCCGGCGCTGGCGCTGTTGCTCCTATGCATCCGTCACCTCCCGGGTGAATACTTCGCGGATCGCGCGCGCCTAGCGCTGTGGCGCGAAGACTCTGGGGCGGCAGCGGAGTTGGCCTTGAAAGCTCTCGAGCACGAGGGACAGAATCCCCACATCTACTTCTATCTCGGGCGTGCCTTACGCGCTTCCGCGGCCGACCTGGCCGACCCGGAAGAGCAGCGGCCGCTCTACGAGACGGCGATAAAAGCTCACGCGAAAGCGCAACGGCTTGCGCCGCTCGATGCGACCTACCCGCTGGAACAGGCGATGCTCTACGACAAACTCGGCCGTTTCGAGCAGGCGGAGCAGATGTTCGCCCGCGCCCAGGCGCGCGACCCGCGCGCCGTTTACATCGCGCAGGAGTACAGAGCTCACCAGGAGTTATGGGATAAGAGCAGGACGCAATCGCCTTCGCCTCCTCCCGCGCAGCCGGCGCCGGGCGGCGAGCCATGAGTATTTTTGCGATGCCTTGTTTCAGCACGTCTCCCAAAACGACATCCGAGGACCCAGCTCAGCTCGTTGTGAAAGCGCCAGAATACTGGCGCACTCCAAAACGCTGCCGCGAAGTCGGGACTTCCGCAGTCGCTGGCGTTTTGGAGTGCGGCGGTATTCCGCCGCTTTGCGCGCCAAGCTTACCCCGCCCACGGCATCACAGCCGAGCAGCCGGTTCGGCAGCCAGGACCACCCCGCACGCACGTCTCGGCGGAATCCAAAGCCGGCCTGCGCCGTACATGTACCACCTGCAATGCGTTTTTCATGTAGGGGTGCTTGGCGCAAGCAGCGCTACACCTACTCTACCGCGGCCCGCGGATTGCTTGTTCGCAATCGCCTGCCGCCCCTCCAGCAGCATGAAAGACCGACCGCCGAATCCAAATCCCCGCCGCGCCAGCGCATCGCCGCCGCCGCGCCGCCGCGCCCGCTTGCCGCGCATTGCACTTTAACCTACCCTCCGCGTTTTATGTCCCCCCGGCTCAGCCTTCTCACCCCGCTTTGCGCATTCGCGCTTGGCGTATTGTGCGTGGCGGAGGCACAGGTCGTCGATCTCGGCGCGCACAAAGACGCCGGCCTCACCCTGGCATGGGAGAGCAGCACGAGCTCGGCAGCGCCTGTCGAGCCGGAGCCGCTGCCCGGGAATGAGACGCCGGCTCCCGTGGCGTTCACTGCCCCGGTCGAGGAACCTCCGCTGCCCGAGCCAGAGGGTCCTCAGGTCATCACGCCGACCGAATCTGCGCCGGAGGAAGTCGCCGCCACGCCCCGGCGGTTCCGCTATTCGGTCTCCGTCGATGTGCGCGGCGTCTACGACGATAACGTCACCCTCTCGAGCGGTGAGAACCGGCAGGACGACTTCTACACCGCCGTCATGCCGCAGCTTAGTCTGGGGCTCGGCGATTTCGAGGATCGTCAGGAGAACTTCGTCTTCCTGAACTACGCGCCGAGCGGCTACTTCTACTTCAACAACTCCGACTTCAGCACGATTGAGCAGATCGGCAGCCTTAGCGGGCAATGGCGCCTCCGCCGGGTCACACTCACGCTTAGCCAGGATTACCAGTCCGTCCAAAGCTCGAATCTCAACGTAGCCGATACGGGCGGCGGCTTTTCAAACCAGACCAATCTCGATGTCGGCGGCCGCCGGCGCGTGAATAGCTACGCCACCCGCTTCGGCGCCTCAGCGGCGTTGTCTGGCAAAACGTCGCTGAGGCTCGACGCAAGCTACTATGTGAGCGACCCGGAGGACCTGATCGGATCTTCCACGCTCAGCGGCGGACTTGGCCTCGACTACACCTATGGCCCAAAGCTCTCGCTCGGGTTCGGCGCAACCGCAGGCAAGCAGTTCGTCGATGAGCCAAGCCCCGACACCACCTTCCAGCAGATGAACCTGCGCGCGACCTACGAGCTGACCGGGAAGATTCGCGCCAGCGGCTCGGGCGGCCTCGAGTTCCGACAGTCGGACGACGGCACGCAGGATAACTTCTCACCCATCTTCCAGCTGGGAGTCGCCTACGCGCCTTTCGATGGCACCCAAATGGATATCTCCGCCACGGGCCGCACCCAGAACTCGGCCAGCGCCTTCGGCCAGGATTTCACCTCCACGCAGGTCGTCTTCACCGCGCGCCAGCGGCTCCTGCAACGAATCTTCTTTAGCGTCTCACTAGGCATCCAGAACCAGAGCTACTTCAGCACTGCCACCGGGGTGAGCACCGACCGCAATGACAACTACTATTTTATCGCACCGGGAATCGATGTTAGAATCACAGAGTTCTGGTTCGCGGGGGCTTTCTACACGCATCGCGAAAACGATAGCTCCCTCCCTTTCTACACGTTCGATGATAATCAATACGGCATTCGCACGACGCTTAAGTTCTAGGCGTGGCATTGCCGTGTGGATCTCCAGCCATCGCTGCGTTTCTGCGGTGTTGCTGGCGCTCAGTTTGCACGCGACTGCGCTCGCGCAGACCGGTGCGCCCGCGCCAGCTCAGGCTCCCGCGCCCCTTCAGATTCCGGGTGTCACCAGCCGTGCACCGGCCGGCCCTGGCGCCGTCGCGCCCGCCGCCCCGACGAACGCAGCGCCCGTAGCCAACTCCGTCAGCGCTCCGAGTGGCTACCAGCTCAGCGCAAATGACCAGATCGCGGTCGAAGTTTTCGGGGAGGATGACCTTCGGGCGGCGGTGCGCCTCACCGGCGACGGTTCGGCCAGCCTGCCACTGCTGGGTGCCGTTCGGCTCGGCGGTCTCACCTTGGCACAGGCCACGTCGCGGCTGACGGAACTCTACGCGCGCGATTATCTGGTAAACCCTCGCGTCAGCGTCGCGCTCATTGGCTATGCGAAGCAGCGCTTCACCATGCTCGGCCAGGTGAATCGCCCCGGCAGCTACGAGATGCCCGAAGGTGGCGGAGGCGGCGTCGATATTCTCGAGGCCGTCGCCATGGCCGGCGGCTACACGCGAATCGCCGCGCCCGAGCGCATCAGTGTCCGCCGCCGGGGTCCGAACGGCGACGAAGTGATTCGCGTCAATGCAAAGCGACTCGCCAAGCAAGCAGGCGGCGGCGGGTTCCGTGTTCAACCCGGCGACACGATCACCGTCGGCGAAAGTATTTTCTAGCGCAGCCGCGCACCCTGCATGACGCCCAGCTCAACAGCCCGATTGCCTCAAGCGCACAGCCTCCCCGATCGTGGAGAAGGCGGCGGCGGCTTCGACTTCCGAGGCCTCTGGCACGCAGCGCTCGAGCGAATTTGGATCCTGGTCGCGTGCGTCGTCGCGGGGCTCGTGCTCTCCACCATTTACCTCATCCGCACCCCGAAGCTCTACCAAAGCCGCGCCGTCCTCGAAGTCGACGTGCAGGAGTCGTCCCCAATGGAGGATAGCGGCCGCAACATGCGCTCCGCCTATCTCGCCAGTCAGGATGCCATGCGCACCATCGAGCAGAACCTCCGCAACCGCGCCCTGCTCGCGCGGGTCGTGCGCGCGGAGCGACTCGCCGACGACGGCGGGCGGGCTCTCGTCGGTCGCAGCATCGTAGGCGAGGATGAGGGCGCGAAAGTCACCCCGCGCCCGGCGAGTCCCGACAGCGCAGTGCCTGGCGCTGATCGCACCTACACGCCGGTCGAGG
>CADCTA010000113.1 GCA_902805675.1 uncultured Chthoniobacterales bacterium
CGCTCCGATCAACTGCGCCGAGCTGTCAGCACAGCCGGATCGAGGCATGTGATCGTGGTCGGCCATCACCCGATCGCTACGCACGGAAGGCACGGCGGGTTCATGGATTGGCAGGACCACCTGTTTCCGCTCGCACGCGTGGGTGGGCTGAAATCAACGCCGCTCGCCATTCTGCCGCTGCCGGTTGTCGGATCGATTTATCCGCTGGTCATCAAGCCGCACGTAAGCCGTTCGATTCAAAACATGGACTCGCCAGCGTACCAGGAGATGGTTCGCGCTTTGGCGCTTGGGCTGGGGCCGCGGCCGCCGCTCGTCTACGCCGCCGGACATGATCACAACCTGCAAGTGCTCGACGGTCGCAAAGCGATGCCGGGGACAAAGCGCGCGGCCGACTACCTCCTGATCAGCGGCCTTGGCTCGAGCCGGAAGGCTTCCACCGTGACGCACAAAGCGGACACCATCTTCTCGCATCTAAGCCCCGGCTTCATGGCTCTCGATTTCTACGCGAGCGGCGCCGTGCTGCTCCGGGTGGTGGAGCCTCCCGAAGACGAGGTGGTGTATTCGACGTGGCTGAGACGTTCGACTCGCGAGCGGCGTTAACGCGCAGGCGTTATGCGCCGCGCGCTGGCTGGCAACTTACGCACCACGCGGTCGTGCGGCCTCCGATGGTGGCACGCGCGAGCGGAGTGCCGTCGCGCGGGCAGACGCCGCCTGATTTCCATCTGTAGTGGATGAGCCACGAGGCCGGCGGGTCGGCATTGTCGTTGCCAATGATGCGCAGCGCCTCGCGCGACACGAATCGCGTGGCGCGGCGAAACGCGGTCCGCTGCGCCGCCGTCAGATCCCCGCTGGGCGTCGATGGTGCGATGCGAGCGCGCCAGAGGATTTCGTCCGCCATCCAATTGCCGACGCCGGGAAATCCGCTCTGCAGCAGGAGCACTGCTTTGATCGGCGCGCGGCGGTGGCGCTTCAGGAATTCGGAGACGTAGCGAGCGTTGAAATCCGGCGAGCCGATCTCCGGCGCGGCCTCGCTCCACCAATCCGGCGTGCCGCGACCGTGGTAAAATCGCACGCGTCCGAACTGTCGCGGATCGCGGAAGATGAGAGCGCGCTTCGGCTGCTGGAGCACAAGGTGGTCGTGCTTCAGCGGGCGAAACCCGGCTGCTTCCGTGCGTAACGCGCCCGTCATCCCAAGATGAATGCCGAGCCAGCTGCCGCCCGAGAACCGGAAGACCATCTGCTTGCCGCGGGCGATGGATTGCACCAGACGGCTGCCGGTTAAGTCCCGCACCAGCGCGCGCGTATCTGTTCCACGAAAGATGCGCTTCTTCGCATGCAGCTGGACGGCGTCGACCGGCCGCCGCAGGCCCGCGTCCCATTGCTTGCGGTAATATTCGACCTCGGCGAGCTCCGGCACGGCCGGAGTTTAGGCGCTCGGCCGGACTCAGCAACGCTCCCGCATCTGAGCCGGACGGTGCTGCCAACCAGATAGAAAACGTTGCTGCGGTACGACTTCGCTGCACGCGTTCCGCTTTGCGGCATCGCGATTGCTATTGCCGTGCACGTGTATCTTCGGACCCCCTTGAACAAACTCAGCACGGCAGCCTGCGCAGCGGCATGCGTGGCGGCGATGACCACCGCGTCACACGCCACAATGGTCGACATCGTTTCGCCTACGACCACGTGGACGCCGGTCCTCTACGCGAACAACAACCCCGACCCGTCAAAGGACCAGCAGACTGGCAGCGCCGAGGGCGACATCGTCGGCAATGCGCTCAACCCGTCGGTCTATACGACTTTCGGCAATGCGGGGACACCCTCGCTGACGGATGGCACTCTGGCCTTCCGCGTCCGGCTCGGTGCGGACGTCCAGCCGGGAGGGTTCAAGACCGCACTCTTCGTCGGCATCGATGCTAACGCCGACGGCGCGCTCGACCTGTTCCTCGGCATCAACAACTCCGGATCTGCCGACATGGTCGGCATCTGGAATCCGGGAGCGGGTCTCAACATCAGCCCCAATAGCACGACGATCGTCTCGACTCCGCTGGCCAGCTACACACCGACGGCCGCGAACTATTCGTGGATGCAGGTCACGCCGACGAACGATCCGAACGCAACCTCCTTCGACCTCGATGGCGGCAACCCGGATTTCTTCCTCAGCTACAGCATCCCATTCAGCGACATCGTCGCGCAGCTGGCGGCGAACGGCATCACCGGCTTCAACGAGAACTCGCCCATGAGCTATGTCGTCTCCACGGCGACGCAGGCGAACACGTTGAACCAGGACCTGAATGGTGTCGCCGGAAGCGTGAACAGCGCGCTGACATGGGCGCAGCTCGGCGTGCAAAGCAACATGATGACGCCGGCCGGCATCGCCGTCGTGCCAGAGGTGAATTCCGTGGTGGGGATCATTGGGTTGCTCGTTGCTGTCGCTGCCCATCAGCGACTCAAGCGCCGCCGCTCCGGCGCTAAGTAACTCGCGCCTGAACATCCAACACTGGGCCGCGATTCGCAGCGGACGGTGGCGGCGCAGATCACGCTTGTCTCGGCGCCCGCGCGGCCATGGACAATCTATCGGAATGAAGATTGCGTCCCTGCTTGCGATGAAACCTGCCGAGCGCTTCTCCGCTTTGGCCTGGCTTTGTGTCCGCGTTGCGCTGGCGATGATCCTGATCGGCGCAGTGGTGCATTTGTTCCAGACCGGCGGCATCGCTCCACCCAAGGGCCAGACGAAGCCTTGGATCGGACAGAATGTGCCGTCGGTGATCCCACCTGTCGTGTCCGCGGTCGGATTCGGGACCGGGGCGCTGCTGCTACTCATTTGGCTGGCGGATGACGGCCGCAACGTTGGCGATTTCCTCGTTCCTGATCGTTGTCGCAGTCGACCGCCTCGTGCGGAACCCGGTTCACCAACCTGACCGCAGACGTCGCGATGTTCCTCGGGCTAGTGCTCGCAGTCCTGGCCGCTGGGCCGGAGCAAGATCGGTGGAGGGTAGACGCCGTGCGCGGCGCGCAGCCGGCACCGCTGGTCGTGGGTCACGCTGTTCGTGCGGCTCCTTATCGGCGCGATCTTCTTTATGCAGGGCTTCCGCAATCTCTTCCTCGGCGCCGGCCCGATCACCTTCGCGGAGCGGCTGTACGTCAAGCCATTCGGGGCGATAGTGCCCGAGCCGCTGCTCTGGATCGCGGGCGTGAGTAATCCGTTCGTGGGGTTCGGCGTCGGCCTGCTGTTGATCGTCGGGCCCTTCACCCGCTCGGCTGCGGCGGTGGGCGCTCTGTTCCTGCTCACCATCATCTTCGGACACCTCATGGAAGGTGCGCTGACCGCACCAGGCTCAATGCGCGACGCCGCCACCGCGAACTTCATCGCGATGATCGCGGTGATGATCGTCGCGTCGCTCGGTAATCGCTGGAGCGTCGACGCGCTGCTCGCCGCGAGGCGGAAGCGGCCTGAACCCGCCGGGACGGACCGCTAGAGCTCGGCATCTGCTGCGCGCGCGGCGCGAAGAAATTCGGCGCAGGTGGCGCGCGAACAGCTTCGCAAGAAGCTGTGCGGGCGTTCGGCAGCAAGGATTTAGCGGCACGGCGGCAGGTAATCATCGCCGTGTGCGTGGCAGCATTCATGCCGGTCATCTCGGCGAACGCTGAGACACGCGGAGCGTCAAAGGAGAGCGCGTTCAAAGTCGCGCTTCAGCCATTCTCGGCGGTCCGCGCGGCGGTCGACGCCGTGGCTGATCCGATTGCGGAACGCGCACCGCGCCCCATCGCGCGCGCGGGCAAAGCGCCGGCGCGGGTGGCGTCGTTTGTCTCGCGACCGGCACCTGCGGATCCGCCGCCCGTCCACGACTTCGACTCCGAAGACGCTGGCGAGCCGGTTTACCGTCCGAACACGACAGCGGTGCGGATCGCGGCGGCGGAGCCGGTGCAACGCGCTGAGCCGATTCGCGTGGCGTATGTAACCACTACCCCCGCGCGACGCGCCGAGCCTGTTCCCGATCCCCAGTGGGACGGCGAGGAGGACGACTTCAGCGGCAGCGCGCCGCGCGACGAACAAGCTGACCCGAGCTCCGAACCCGTCGACGCCGACGAATCTGAAGACGCTGAAGACGCGCCGCCTGAACGCGAGTGGGCTGGCGATCGCCCGACTGTGTCCGGCAGCCGCGCTGTCCTGCGCAACGGCATTGCATATGCACCGTCGCGTGCGCCCGAGAACGTGAAGAACGCGATCTGGGCGGTGAATGCGCTGCGGCGGAAACCGTATGTCTGGGGCGGCGGTCACCGATCGTTCCATGACCGCGGCTACGATTGCTCGGGCGCCGTCTCCTACGCGCTCCACTACGCGGGCGCGCTTTCCTCGCCCATGCCTTCGAGCGGCTTAATGGATTACGGACGCCGCGGACGCGGGCGCTGGATCACGATCTACTCGCGGCCGGGACACACCTTTGCGGTCATCGCCGGACTCCGGCTCGACACCACAGACTTTCAGCGCGGCGGAAACACCGGCCCGCGCTGGCATGTTGACGGTCGCGACACAGACGACTTCGTCGCTCGGCATCCCGCAGGGATGTAGGTAGGGACGCCGCGCTGCGGCGTTCGAGGCGCGTGCCACGGGAGCTGAAGGTGCGCGAGTCTCACCCGCTTGCACCGCGTGCCGGACATCGCAGCGCGATGTCCCTACCGCTGCGGCGCTGGTCGCGCAGCGGCCGGAACTTCCGGCGGCGCGATCTCATACTCCGGCTTCCCGACGCCCATCAGCCACTTGTCGAACCAACCGACGATGTGCTGCAGGCGTTCGATGCGATGCCACGGTTTGCCGGAGCGAGAGAGCTCGTGCGATTCGCCGGGGAAGCGCACCATCACCGTCGGGACTTTGCGGTACTTGAGCGCGCGGAACATCTGGTCGCCGCCGGACGAAGGCGGCGTGCGGTAATCGGCCTCGCCCAGGATCAACATGAGCGGCGTCTTCACTTTGTTTATGTGCGTGATGGGCGAGCGCGATCTGAAATCTTCCGGCTGATCGAACGGCGCACCTTTGAACCACGTCGGCTGGAAGAGCGTGAAATCGGCTGTGTACCACCACGCTTCCCAATCCGCGATGTCCCGCTGTGAGACAGCCGCGGCGAAGCGATCCGTCTGGCCGATCGTCCAGTTCGTCAGCAATCCGCCGCCGCTGCCGCCCGTGACGCCGAGCTTGGCGGTGTCCACGTACCCGCGCCTAACGACTTCATCCACGCCGGCCATGAGATCCTTGTAATCGTCGCCGGGGTAGTTGTGCTGGATGATGTTGCCGAACTCCTGCCCGTAGGTGGTGCTGCCGCGTGGATTCGGATAGAGCACGAGGTAGCCTTTCGCCGCCATCCACTGGAACTCGTGGCTGAAGATGTAGCCGTAGGCCGCGTGCGGTCCGCCATGGATGTTGAGGATCAGCGGATATTTCTTCTTCGGATCGAAGCCCGGCGGTTTCTGCACCCAGGTGTGAACGCGTTTCCCATCGAAGCTCTCGTACCAAATCTCTTCCGGCTCGGTGAGATTCAGCTGCGAGAACAAGCCGTCGTTGATCTTCGTCAGCTGCTTCGGCGCACTGCCTGGCTGCTCGAGCACGAAGAGCTCGTTCACCATCGTCGGCGTCGAGAGCGTGTAGACGATCTTGCTGCGATCGGCGGAGGCGCGGAAGCGCAGCACGCCCTGGTTGCCACGCGTGATCTCGGTCGGTGCGCCGGTCGCCACGTCGAAACGCACCAGATTGTTGCGCCCTTCCTTCGCGAACAGGTCCATCACTCCGCGGCCGTCGGCTGTCCAGATAGGACCGCTTGGCCCGCCTGCGCGGGGCGGCGCATTGTCGCCGGTGAGGCCACGGCCGACGTCGCTGTCGAGCGCCGCGGTCAGATTGCGCGGCTTCGCGTTCGGCGCGAGATCGACCACCCACAGATCCGGTTGTGTGTAGGAGTTAACCGGCTCCGTTAGCGCAGCGACGAACGCGATCTGCTTCCCATCAGGGCTCAACGCGAACGTGCCGGCGTTCATCTCGAAGGTGTTGACCTTCACGGCCTCGCCACCTGTCACAGCCACGGAATACAGCTCCGTGCGCGGGAGCTGGTAGTAAGGCTCATCCACCCGCAACGACGCGAAGTAGATCTTCGAGCCGTCCTTCGCCCAGAAGAAGTTCTCTTCTTCGAAGCGTCCAGTGGTCAGCTGTTTCGGCTCGACCTTTGCGTCGGCACTCGTGGGCACGGGCACCACCCAGATGTGCGGTGGCCGTTTCGGGTCGAGGAACCCTTCATTGTCGGCGCGATAAACTGCCTTGGTGATGACCTGGATGTCGCTCTCACGTTCCTCGGGTTCATCCGGCTTCGGCGGCGCCTTCTCGCTCCCCTGTGACGGAGAAGCCGTCGCGTCGGCAGCCTTCTTCTGCTCGTCGTCTTTGCCCTTCTTCTTCGCGTGCTTCGCGAGGTCCTCAGGATTCGAGGAGCTGGTGAACGCGATCATCTTGCCGTCCGGCGACCACTCGGGATTCGACGCGCCTTTCGGCAAATCCGTGAAGACGAACGGATCGCCGCCGCTCATCGGCATCATGCAAAGCTGGCCGGGCTCGGGTTTGCCCTCCTTCTCCGTCGCGCGGATGAAGACGACGGAACGTCCGTCGGGCGACCAGCGCGGCGAGGAGTCACGGTCGCCGCGCGTCAGCTGCCGCGGCTCTTCATTGCCCGAGGTCCCGACAGACCAGATGGAAGTCTTATAGCCGTCCTTCTTCTCATTCACTGCGACGCGCACGAACAGAACACGAGCGCCGTCCGGCGAGACCTGTGGGTCGCCGATCCAGGTGAAGTCGAACAGATCCTTCTCGGTGATACTTCGCTTCTGCGCGAGAGCGCCAGGCGCGCTCGCGCTGATGATCGAGATCGCAATGGCCGCAGCGAGGCCAATGCTCCGGAGGGGACGGTAACGCATGGGCCAAAGTCGCAAGCCGCTCCGGGGTTGGCAATCGCGTGTATGCTCGTGGGCAGCCGGCGTGCGACGCATTTTCTTGAATCCAAAACAGGGCCGCAGCGCATCTCACCTTCCGAAGACACACCAGAGATGAACACCACGATCCCAGTCCGACCTTTCGCTCTGCCGAAACTGCTGCCCTTCGGTACGCTCGTGCTGATGCTCGCGCTCCTGAGCGGCTGTCGCCTGGCGGGCTTGAAGGGCAATGGCGACATCCAGACGGAGACGCGGCCGATCAGTGACTTCACGACGTTGGACGCGAGTGGCGCCTACGAGGTGACATGGACGCATGGCGCGCCGGCCCTTCAGATCACCGCCGACAGCAACCTCCTCAAACTGATCGAGACCGGCAACGACGGGAAGAAGCTCAAGATCGAATGGGAAAAGCAGATGCGGCCGACGCGCACGATCAAGGTCCGCATCGCCAGCTCCGCGCTGAGCGGAGCGGAACTGAACGGCGCGGTGCGACTCAACGCAGCCAACATGCGCACGCCGAACTTCGTGCTGGAGGCGAACGGCGCGACGCGGGTGGAGCTCAAAGGCACTCTCGACGCGCTCGCCGCGAGCATGAACGGAGCGAGCCGGCTCGACGCTGAGGACTTGAAGGCGCGAGTGGCCGAGCTCTCGATCAATGGCGCCGGCCGCGCCGATGTAAACGCGTCCGAGCTCCTACGGGTGGCGGTCGCAGGCGCCGGGCGCGTGGACTACATCGGCAATCCGAAGGTGCAGAAGGAAATCAGCGGCGCCGGGCGGGTGCGCAGGCGCGAGTGAGGTAGGGACGCCGCGCTGCGGCGTCCGAGGCGCGTTGATCCGTCCACGAACTGGCAAATACTCACAGGCATTTGGCACGCGTGCCGGACATCGCAGCGCGATGTCCCTACCTCAGTCGTCGTCAGCCGATGCTTTTTTCTTCGCCTCCACTGTCTTCAGTCGCGCGCGGAGTTCCGCCAGCCGCTTCTCGGTGAAGGTAAGCTCGGCATTGTTCGCCTCCAGCGGTGCGAGTGAGCCACCCGCGGATTCGACGCCGGCCTGTGCCGCTTTCGCGCGCGCGGTGAGCCACTTCGTCTGCTCGGCGACGAGCGCGTCGCGTTCCTTCTGCGGCAGCCGTTCATACAGACGCACGTAGGCGATGAAAAGCTGCGCATCCGTCATATCTGCGACGCGGCGGCTGACCTGGTTCATCTCCGTTTGCGAGTTCGCGTCCTGCAAGTCGCTGAGCGCTGACTTGATCGAAGGAGCGAGCGCAGGCACCCACTCGGCGGGGACAATTTTCGACCTGGTCTGCGCGGATGCGAAGGAGCTCAACAGCAGGAGCGCGGTCATGGCGACGGCGACGGATGAATGGAAGCGCATCTCGCTTTTGTAGCGCAGTCGGCTTGCGTGACGCGACGAGATTTCGCAGCGCGTTGTAGCGTCCGCTGTGCTCAGCGGAGCACGCAGCGCGTCGCTTACCCACAGTTACGTTGCGCTGGGGACAGCGCACGCTACGCCGGCTTCTGGAGCGCCGCGGTCAGCTCGTGCCTTGAGCGTTGTCGCTAGTGTCTGGCACCGGGCTCCCCGCCTCGAGCATGCGCACGCGTCGGTCGAGATGCGGCAGGCGCAGCGTGAGCGTCAGCCCCTTTCCTTCGCTGCTCTCGATCGCGAGCTCGCCGCCGTGTTCGCGCACGATCCGGCGGACGATGAGCAGGCCGAGACCGGAGCCGGACTGCTTCGTAGTGAAGTATGGCTCGAAGACGCGACCGAGCGTTTCGGCTGACATTCCCCCCCCGGTGTCGGTGAAACTCACAAGCACATGCGTCGCATCCATATCGGTGCGGATGCGCATGATGCCGCGGCGCTTCATCGCTTCGAAGCTGTTCTTGATGATGTTGTAGAACGCCTGCTTCATCTGGTCGCGATCAAGCTCGAGGGGCGGCAAATCGGAGCGCAGCTCTTGCTCGACCACGATGTCACGGTCCTGGATCTCCGGCGTGAAGAAGCGCACCGCTTCCTCGACGATCGTGTTCACGTTCTCCGGATGCAGCTGCGGCTTCGAAGGGCGGATCGCCCTCAGGAATTGCGTGACGATCGAGTCGAGCCGGCTGATCTCCGAGCGCGCGATGTCGATCGACTCCTGAAGCTCGTCGCGCGCGTCGCCGTCGAGTTTGCGGACGGTGCGCTCCATGAGCTGGAGATGGATGTGGAGCGAGTTAAGCGGGTTGCCGATCTCGTGCGCCACGCCCGCGGCGAGCAACGTGAGCGCGTTTAATCGCTCGGACTCGATCGTCTTCTCGGTCGAGCGCCGGCTCTCCGTAATGTCGCGCAGGATCATCGCGTGACCGACCGGCTCCGCATGCGAGAAGCGCGCGCGCGTCCGCTTTTCGCGACGCTCGATCAAGAGAGGCACGATGTAGAAATTGATGAACTTGTTAGCCGGATAGAAGATCTCCATGTCGCGGCTGATGGCGCCGCTGGAGTTCGAGAGCGCGTCCCAATCGAGTCCGCGCACCCGTTCGTCCAGCCGTTTGCCGATCGACCCGTCCGCCTCAAAGCCGAACAACTCGCAGGCGGCGTCGTTCACGTAGGTAATGCGGCCTTTCGCGTCGGTGACGATGATGCCTTCCTGGATCGAGTTGAAGACCGTCTCGATCAGCCCCTTCTCCTGCGCGAGCTGCAGCAGGTAATTCTGCACATCCTCGGGCCCGACGCGGCCGAGGCGCTCGATGAGCTTATCGAGGAATCCGGTTTTCAAGGCTGCGGTGTAGGCGCAAGGAGCAACTCCGCTGTCATTCTGAGCGCAGTCGAAGAATCCCGTGGCATACCTTTACGGCCGGCCACGGGATGTCTCGACTTCGCTCGACATGACAGCCGGTTGCGGAGAATTCGTCTTAGCACCGCGCGGCGTGCGCGGCTCGTAACGGTCCATCGTGAGCCAATGCCGCTGACGCACTTCGTAGAACGGGAACGCGACCACCGTCTGCGCCGTTGCTTTGGCCGCTCGCAACAAGCGACCGGCGCCAGAGTCCGGCGCCAGATTGTAGCTGACGCGGAACTTCGTGACACGCGCGATGACCCAGAACAGCTGCGCGGGCGCGCGTAGCGATGCCTCAGCTTTAAGCACGGTGGAGTCAGCGCGGCTGACCCAAAGGCGTCCGGTGAGTTGTCCAAAGAACCGCTCTTCGCGCGTGCGCGTGTTCTGGTTCGGCTTCGGCTCGAAGGCGATGACGTATGCACTCTCGCCTGACGCGGTGTCGTTAGGCAGACGCTTCCAGATGTAGCGATCGCGCAGGTTGTATTTGCGCACCGCTTCGACAGCCAGCTCCGCCTGGTTCTGCTCGTCATGATCGCTGCCAGCCTTTGGTTTCGCGGCGGGTGAGGATTTCGCGTCCGGGCGCGGCTCTTCCGCGCCGGCTTTGAAGAACGACAACCGGCCTTCCATGCTCTCGGCCGTGTACTCGAGCGGGCGCGGATCGCCGGGTCGAACAATGGATTCCCACGACCCGTTGGCCGTCACCTTGCCGCCGCTGTCGAATTGATGCGTGCGCAGCGTCTGGCGGTACTGCCACTTCCGCAGCGCGACGCGATCGGCTTCGAACTTCGCGAGCGCCGCATCGAAGATCTCGAGTGCGGCGGGCTTCTGCTCGTCAGCCGGCGCGGAGAACGCTACCGAAGGGCAGAGCAGAGCGATGATGGCTGTGAGGCAAAGCCTGCAGGAGAATCGACGCATGCGAAAGGTTCTCAGCCTCGCACTGCCTGCCGCGCGGGTCATGCGGCGATCGGGTGATTCTCGATGCGGGCTGAAAGAGGTTTTGCCTTAAACCTGTCATTCCGAGCGCAGTCGAGGAATCCCGTAGCAGTACGGAAGGGTAACGCCACGGGATTCCTCCACTGCGCTTCGCTCCGGTCGGAATGACGAAGGCTATTTAGCCGAACGGTTCTGTCCGAAACGGGAGGAGTGCCGGTGGGCTATGCCGCGGGTGGCATTGCGAATACTTCAACGGTCGGATTCTTTTCCTCGAAGTAGCGCGCGGTCCATTCGTTAGGCAACAGCACTACCCATTCGCCGCGGTTGTCGCGAGCAAGGGTGGAGCCGGTCGGCAGAAGGAGCTTGGGGCGCGGCGCTTCTCCGCGGTGTGCACCATTCTCCGCGGGCGATTTGTCACGGACCCAACGCGCCAGACTCCAGGATGCGGACTCCAGCCTCGTCGCCGCGCCGTATTCAGTTTCCAACCGATACTGCAGCACGTCGAATTGCAGCGATCCGACTGCGCCGAGCAGCGGCACGCGCACCGGTGAATCGACGATCTCATACGACTGCGCGACGCCTTCCTTGAGCAGCTGCGACAGGCCTTCACGGAAGCGTTTGAAATGCGCCACGCTGCTGTTGTGGAGAAACGCAAACGTCTCAGGAGCGAAGCGCGGCATTTCGTCAAAGGCGACGCCTTCGTCCTCCGCGACGGTGTCGCCGATCTGGAAGTCGTAATTGCCAACGATGCCGACGACATCGCCTGCGTAGGCTTCGTCGACTGTCTCGCGTTCCCGCGCGAAAAGCCGCTTTGAGTTTCCGAGGCGCAGGCGTTTGCCAGTGCGCGCGTGGAAGACCGTCATGTCGCGCTGGAAGACGCCAGAGACGATGCGCAGAAACGCCGCGTGATCGCGGTGTTTCGGATCCATGTTCGCCTGGATCTTGAAGACGAAACCGGAGAAGCCGCGCGCGTCCGGCAGGATCATCTCCGGACCGCTGCGTCTCGGTGTCGGAGGTGGCGCGAGGGCGAGGAAGCGGTTGAGCAGGAACTCGACGCCGAAGTTGTTCATCGCGCTGCCGAAGAAAACGGGCGTTACTTTGCCGGCGCGCACTTCGTCGAGATCGAACGCGGTCCCCGCACCTTCGAGCAATCCGATCTCGTCGCGAAACGTGGCGTACACGTCGGGTGCCATCGCTTCGCGCACGAGTGGATCGTCCACATCACCGACGACAACCGGTGCTCGATAAGCGCCGCCCGCTGTTCTCTCGAAGCGATGCACCTCGCTCGTCTGGCGATCATAGACGCCGCGAAAATCCGGTCCGCTGCCGAGCGGCCAATTGATGGGCAGTGCCTGGATGCCGAGCACCCGCTCGAGCTCGTCGAGCAGCTCGAGCGGCGGACGCGCCGGACGATCGAGCTTGTTCATGAACGTAAAGATCGGAACGCCGCGGCGTCGGCAGACCTCGAAAAGCTTCAGCGTCTGCGCTTCGATGCCCTTACCGGCGTCAATGACCATGACCGCCGCATCGACAGCAGTGAGGACGCGGTAGGTGTCCTCGGAGAAATCCTTGTGACCAGGCGTATCGAGCAGGTTTACGACGCATCCGCCGTATTCGAATTGAAGCACGGTGGACGAGACAGAGATGCCGCGCTGCTTCTCCAGTTCCATCCAGTCGCTCGTGGTGGCGCGCTGGTCTTTGCGCGACGTCACGCTCCCGGCGAGCTGCACCGCGCCGCCGTAGAGGAGGAACTTCTCGGTCAGCGTCGTCTTTCCGGCATCTGGGTGAGAGATGATCGCGAATGTCCGTCGCCGCGCGATTTCGCGCCGCGTTTCTCCCGCTCTCGCATCGGGAATTGTGTCGGACATCATCGGTAAACAAGAAGGGCGGGATCAATGATCCCGCCCTTCTGAAAGTTAAATCGCCGCGTTAGTGAACCGGCTGCTGCTCGGCGCGGTCGTGCTGTTGCTGCTGCTCGCCGCCAGCACCGTTGCCGTCGGGTGATCCAGCGCCGCCGTCAGCCTGCTCTTTCAGAGCGGCCTTGCGGCTCAGCTTCACACGACCCTTGTCGTCGATGCCGATGCACTTCACCCAGATCATCTCGCCGACTTTGGCGACGTCTTCGGTGCGCTTGACGCGGAAGTCCGCCAGCTCGGAGATGTGGACGAGGCCGTCCTTGCCCGGGAACACTTCGACGAAGGCGCCGAATTCTTTGATCGAAACAACCTTGCCGTGGTAGGTCTCGCCGACTTCGATCTCCTTCGACATGCCGCCGATGATCTGCTTCGCGCGGGCCATGCTCTCGGGGTTGTTCGCGTAGATGTGAACGGAGCCGTCGTCCTCAATGTTAATCTCGGCGCCGGTTTCAGCGACGATGCCCTTGATGGTCTTGCCACCAGGTCCGATGAGCGCGCCGATTTTATCGGGGTTGATCTTGATGGTCTCGATGCGTGGCGCGTACTTGCTGAGGTCAGCGCGCGGCTTGTCGATCGCTTCCGCCATGATGGCGAGGATCTTGGTGCGCGCTTCCTTCGTTTTGAAGGTCGCTTCGGCCATGATCTTGTGGCTGACGCCGCGGAGCTTGAGGTCGAGCTGGAATCCGGTGATGCCC
>CADCTA010000114.1 GCA_902805675.1 uncultured Chthoniobacterales bacterium
AAATGACCGCTCGTTTGATATAGCTTCTCGCGCGCTAAGTTCGGAGTCCTGACGCGCTGATAGTTCGCGGCAAACTCCGTCTCCTTCGCCAGCTTCTCGAGTTCCTCGATAATCGCGGTGCCGCGCGGGAGCCAGAGCGGCAGGCCGGGGCCGACGTCGTCGTCGAAGGTGAAGAGCTCGAGTTCTTTGCCGAGCTTGCGGTGGTCGCGCTTCTTCGCTTCCTCGAGCATGGCGAAATACGCGTCCATCTCGGTGCGGTTCTTGAAGGCGGTGCCGTAGATGCGCTGGAGCTGCGGGTTCTTCTCGTCGCCTTTGTAGTAGGCGCTGGCGACGTGGGTGAGCTTGAACGCGCCGATGTTGCCGGTGCGCATGACGTGCGGGCCGGCGCAGAGATCGGTGAAGTCGCCGTTGCGGTAGAGGGAGATTTCTTCGCCCTCGGGAATGTTCTGGATGATATCGAGCTTGAACTTGCTGGGCTCGGGGCGCGGGCCGAGCGCGGCGAGCTGGCCTTCCTGCGCGAGCTTGAGGGCTTCGTCGCGCGAGACGTTGATGCGCTCGAAGGTGTGGTTCGCTTTCGTCTCCTTCTTCATCTCGGCTTCGATGCGCGAGAAGTCTTCCGGCGTGATGCGGTGGGGGAGCTCGACGTCGTAGTAGAAGCCGTTCTCGACCGGCGGACCGGCGGCGAATTGCGCCTCGGGCCAGATCTTGAGGATGGCGGTGGCGAGCACGTGCGCGGCGGAATGGCGCAGCCGCTCGATGTCGGTCATCTGGGCGCGTTGCTCGGGTGTTTTGCGTTCGTTTGCGACGGGGTTCGCGGGCTGAGATGTCTCGCCGTCAGGCGGCGCAGCGGAAAGGTCGGAGGTTTTGCGGTCGTCGCTCATTGAAGAGGTAGTAAGAGATGTCTCCACTTCGGTCGACATGACAGGAGCCGGGTTGGGAGTCCTGCCGTCGACGTGGAGCGGCAAAGATTACGCGGGGTTGCCGGATTGACCAACCCAGATCAGTCGGCGGATGCCTCGTCGGTATCGCTCGGCGTTGGCTTGCTCTTGCGCGTGGGACGAGACTTCGGGAGCGGCTCGGTTAGCGGCAGGATCCAGGGAGTGTGCGCAAGCGTGCGAGGCTCTGCGGCGAGGTTGACGTTTGGATCGATGAGGAGCTGCGATTTGCGGCCGTTTAACGATGAGAAGACCTCGGCCTGGACGCGTAGTGGGTTCGGCCCGGTGCGAGGAAGTTTCTCGGAGAGATGATGCGCGAACTGCAGGATCATATCCGGCCGCGCGGCCATTTTCGAGATCTGGAGCTTCCGCAGGAAGTCACGCGGCTTGACCTCCCAGGTGCGCCAGGCGTCCACGTCGCTAGCGTAGAACTTCGCGCGCGCGTCGCGGTCGTGGAGTTTCATCCGCCAGCTAAAGCGATGGCCTTCGTAGGTCCAATCGGCGCGCCCGGGATACAGCAGGTGGCGCAATGGGACGAGTAGCTGGACGGCGGCGTAAAGCGCCAGAAGCGCGAGCGCGATACCGGAGAACCGCGGCATCATCGGCAGCGGCGGTGCCGTCTTCTTCGGCTTGCGCTTCTTGTTGTCGCCTAACCAGTGGAGGATCCGCCGCGGCCAATCCGGCGGGAAAAACATCGCGGTCGCGGCGATGCCGAGCCACGGGAAGATGCCGATCTGGAACATGCGTGCATTCATCACGTGGAAGAGGATGGCGACGATGAAGGCCGCGGCACGCGTGCGCCGCCAAAGCAGAAATGGCACGATGAGCAGGTCCAGCAGCAGGCCGCCGTAGCTGATAAGGTAGACGGCCCATTCCTCACGGAAGAACTGGCCGATGACTGGAAAATCGGTGCGGCGCGCCATCCATGTGCGCATCGGCTCGCCGCGGAGCCAATCGGGCGAGATCTTGGCCACGCCGCCGTAAAAATAGACGATGCCCATTTGGAGCCGCAGCATCCAGATGGTCCACGCCGGTGCCGTCTGAGATCGGATCCGCGGCCAGAGCCATGCGTCGATGGAGAAGGCACGATTCGCCGGCATGAAGCTGAGCAGAAATGCCAGCAGGCAAACGAGGTAGAGGTGGTTGAGGTAGAGCGCCTGGTCGAGCAGGAACGAGTACGTAAAGAGCAGGAAGAAGAGCGGGACGGCGAAGCGGTAGAGGAATCCGGCGGTGATGAACACCGCGAGGACGCCCATCACGCCCCAATGGATGTACATGCCGTTCCCCGGCCAAGGGTGCACCCAGGAGAAGCCGTAGTATTTGAAAAGGAACTGCGGCTCGATCCACTGACGGCCGATCCAGCCGTAGGCGAAGTAGCGGCAGACCTCCCACGTGAGCAGCGCGCCGAAGGCGATGCGGAAGAAGACGAGCGCGGCGATGTCGACCGGCGCAAAGGTCGCGCGGGCGATTCGCTTTAAGAGCGGCGGCGCGTTCCTGCCGTCGTCCTGAGCGACGCTCGAGGGGTCCCGCGGCGGGACGTTTACGCTTCTGCCACGGGATGTCTCGACTTTGCTCGACATGACCGCGGCTTTACGCGCGCGACTATTTGATCGCAGCGAGCTTCTTCACGTCGATCCGCTTGAGCCATTCCTGAAGCTCTTTCGGATCCTGGCCGCTCGTCTCGATCTGGAGGAAGTAGCGCTTTGCCACGAGCAGCCAGAGCGAGCCGTGCTTGCCATCGTTCTCGAATGTCTCGAAGCCGGGCATCCCCTCGATGTTCAGCTTCTTGCTGTAGCCTTCGAGGTCCGAGGTGTCCGCGTCCCACGCGCTCGTGGTGCTCTCGACGTATTCTGGATTCGCAGCCGAATCGAGGATGCTGATCGCGGTAGTCGGCGCGTCGCCGGTCTGATCCTTCTGGTAATCGCGGTGCACGTTGGTGAGCTTCATCTCGCCGAGGTCCTCAGTGGAACCTTCCGGCGCGTCGGCCTTCCAGCCGGCGGGCGCCTCGGGCAGCAACGGGAGCAGCAACTTGAAATCGACTACGTCGCCGGCCAGCCCCGCCGTCGGCGTCTGCGGTTCGGCGCCACCGGGAGGGGGTGGCTGCGCGACGGAGGTGAGCGCGATCGCGCCGCAGATGAGGGTTGCGGCCAGGGCGAGTCGAAGAAGGTTCGGTTTCATAGAGGAGTGACGATCAGGTGGCTCCCTCGCGGGCTTGTAGTCGATTCACTTTACGCGCTTGGTTTGTCAAGGCGCGTCGTCTGGCCATGATAGCACGGGCGCGGGGCCGGTGTAGAGCGTTCGCGACCAACTCGATTAGACAACAACATGCAAGGAGCCTTTCGAATTCAACCCGCGACGGCGGCAGACGTTCCAGTGATTCTGCAGCTCATCCGCGAACTGGCCGAATATGAGCGTGCGCCGAACGACGTGGTCGCGACGGCCGAGGGGCTGCACGAGGTGCTGTTCGGCGAGAAACCGGCGGCGCACGTGTTGATCGGGCGGGAAGGGGACGAGCCCGTCGCCTTCGCGGTTTACTTCTTCAACTTCTCGACCTGGCTGGGCCGCGCCGGATTGTACTTGGAGGATCTGTTCGTGCGGCCGGAGCTGCGCGGGAAAGGCTACGGCAAGGCGCTGCTCGTTCGGCTGGCGCAAATCGCGAACGAACGCGGCTGCGGGCGGATGGAGTGGGCGGTGCTGGATTGGAACGACCCGGCGATTCAATTCTACCGGAAGCTGGGCGCGAAGCCGATGGATGAATGGACGGTTTTCCGGCTGACCGGGGACGGCATCGCCGCGCTCGCGTCTGTACGAACCAGACAGGATTAACAGGATTCAGAGGATTGACGGGATTGAGGAAGAACGGGCCGGTCCGGTTGTTGAATCCTGTTAATCCTCCTAATCCCGTCAATGCTGTCTAGTTCGGATCAGATGACCAAGATCGAGGATTACGGATTCGGGGAACGGAAGCTCGGCGGCTGAAGCGCCACGAGATTGGCGCGCTCGCGTCGGTACGAACTAGACAGGATTAACAGGATTCAGAGGATTGACGGGATTAAGAAGAATGGTCCGCTCCGGTGTTGAATCCTGTTAATCCTTCTAATCCCGTAAATCCTGTCTAGTTCGGATCAGATGACCAAGATCGAGGATTACGGATTTCTGAGCGACACCCAGACAGCCGCGCTGGTGAGCCGCGATGGCTGCATCGATTGGCTGTGCTTTCCGCGGTTCGATTCGCCAGCCTGCTTTGCCTCTTTGCTCGGCACGCCCGAGAACGGGCACTGGAGTTTCAAACCCGTCGGCGAGATCACGGCAACACGCCGCCGCTATCGAGGCGATACGCTGATCCTGGAAACGGAGGTCGAGACGGCTGAGGGCACGGTGCGACTGATCGACTTCATGCCGCCACGCGGAAAGGCGCCGGATATCATCCGCATCGTCGAAGGCGTGCGCGGCACCGTCACGCTGCGGATGGAGCTGATCATCCGGTTCGATTACGGCTCGGCGGTGCCGTGGGTGCGCAAGCGCAACGGAGCGCTCGAGGCAATCGCCGGACCGGATGCGCTCGTCCTGCGCACACCTGTCGCCACCCACGGCGAAAATCTTACCACGGTGGCAGAGTTTACCGTCGCGGTCGGCGAGCGCTTTCCCTTTGTGCTGACGTGGTTCCCATCGCACGAAGAGCAGCCGCCGCCGGTAAATGCCGAGCATGCGCTCGAGCAGACGCAGGCGTATTGGGAACGGTGGGCCGGGCGCTTCGACTACGCCGGCCCGTGGCAGAGCGCGGTCATGCGTTCGCTTCTCACGCTGAAGGGACTGACCTACGCGCCGACGGGCGGAATTGTCGCTGCGGCCACTACTTCGCTGCCGGAAGAGATCGGCGGCGTGCGCAACTGGGACTACCGCTACTGCTGGCTGCGCGATGCGACGTTCACCCTGATGGCGCTGATGAACGCCGGCTACCTGACTGAAGCGACCGCCTGGCGGCAGTGGCTCTTGCGCGCCGTGGCCGGCAGCCCCGCCCAGATGCAGATCATGTACGGCGTGCGCGGAGAGCGGCGCTTGAGCGAGTTCGAACTGCCGTGGCTTTCCGGCTACGAGCACTCCACGCCCGTGCGGGTGGGAAACGCGGCGTCGGAGCAGTTCCAGCTCGACGTGTATGGCGAGGTGCTCGACTCGATGTATCGCGCCGCCCAGGCCGGCATCCAGGCGAGCGAAGCGGACTGGCGCCTGCAGGTCGCGCTGCTCGGGTTTCTCGAGACGAAGTGGGAATCGCCGGACTTTGGCATCTGGGAAATCCGCGGCGAGCCACAACACTTCACCCACTCGAAGATGATGGCGTGGGTGGCCTTCGATCGCGGGGTGAAGCTGGTCGAGGAGCATGGCTGCTCAGCCGACACCCACCTCGAGAAATGGCGCGAGCTGCGCGATCGCATTCACCGGCAAGTCTGCGAGCTCGGCTACCACGAGAAGAAGCGAGCGTTCACGCAGTTCTATGGCTCGGACGAGCTGGACGCGAGCATCCTGATGATGCCGCTCGTCGGGTTCCTGCCGGCGGAGGACGAGCGGGTGCGAAATACCGTGGAAGCAGTCGAGCGCGAGCTCATGCGCGACGGCTTCGTGCTGCGTTATCGGACGGGCGAGAAGAATGTGGACGGCTTGCCCGGCCACGAAGGTGTGTTCCTGCTCTGTTCTTTCTGGCTGGCGGATTGCCTCCACCTCATCGGAAGAACCGAGGATGCGCGCGCGTTGTTCGAGCGGCTGCTAGCTTTGCAAAACGATCTCGGCCTGCTTGCGGAAGAGTATGATCCCGTCGCCAAGCGCCAGCTCGGCAACCTGCCGCAAGCGTTCTCGCACGTGGCGCTGGTGAATACGGCGCGTCTCTTGAGTCGCCCCGCGAATCCGCCGGAGTGAACACCGAGAGAGCGCAGACGCTTCAGCGGTTCAGGCGTAGATCTCGACCAACGCGACGCCGCTCGCTTCCGCTTTGCCGCGCACGATGACGGTATATTGGTCGGCGGGAACGACAACGCCGATCGCCGCGTCTTCTTGTTGGTTCGGATATAACGCTGGCTCGATCGTCTTGATGTTGTCTTCAGGCGACGAGAATCATCGTTCTGGACGACGAGCACGCCGTTCCTGTCGCGCACTTCCAGCGCCGGGTCGGGGAGGCGATTCATGACATTGTTCCATTAGGCACCGCGCCCGCCCACCAACAGCGTGCCGTCGTTTCTAAAATCGCCGCGCGTCGTGAAATCTAAGCCGGTGACGCGCAGAAAAGCACCGGGCGCGTTGTGCGCGAGATTCCTCAGCGCATCGCGGCCGAGTTCATCTGTGATCTTCGCCAGCGGTCCGATGAGATCGATCGCTGCGGCGTTGTTGACGATGTCGGCTCCGGGGAACTGCAGAATGCAAGGAGGGTCGGCGCCAGCAAGCGTGCGCGTGGTGGGATCGTAGTTCGTGAGCGCGCCGCTTACCGCAAACAGCGCCGGGCGGTGGTAGCCGCTGCTGATGCTTAACACACCTTCATGGGTGAGCGGCCCGGCCGTGGTGAACTGGCGTCCGACCATCATGAGTCGTGAGTCGCCATCGATCAGGCGCAGATTGCGCAGTGCGTCACGGCCGCCTTCGTCGATGAAAGGCGTCCTCAGGCCGCGCAGAGTCAGCTCGGAGCCGCGCAGCTCAGTGATGTTTGCGCCGTCGACCTGCAGGGCGGCCCAGCCGACGTCGGCGGCGTAGTTGTCGATGGAGTAGCGGCCGGTCCGTTTGCCGTCGGTGATGGAGCTTAAGGAAGCGGGGCGGAACGTTGCTCCTCTGCCGCCACGGGATGCAAGGTGGAGCGAGACCCTCCGCGGTGCGCGGCGTTTCTACGGCTTTACCCTACGCGACGGGTTGAGCAGGTACTTACGAATCTAGCTTGAAAATGCCTCGTTCGCCCGCACCTTGCCGGCCATGAAGCGCATATTATCACTTCTGGTCGCCTTGAGCGTGAGCTCGGTCTCCGCCGCGACTTTCACCGTCACGAACACCAGCGACTCGGGTTCCGGCTCTCTTCGCGACGCGATCAACAAAGCAAACGCGGAGAGCTCCGAGAACCCGCACCGCATCGAGTTTGCCCTCGCCGGTACCGGCGTCCGAACCATCGCGCTCGCCACGCCACTGCCCGCCCTCGACCGGCCGGCGGTGATCGACGGCTACACCCAGCCGGGCGCTGCGCCGAGTAACTCGGCGTCGAGCAGCAATGCCGTGCTCCTGGTCGAGCTCAGCGGTGCATCCGCGGCTGTGCCGATCGGCGTCGGCATCGATATCGACGGGGAACTCTCCACCGTCGCCGGCCTCGTCATCAACGGTTTCGGGATCGGCGTGCGTGCGCGCGGCTCGGAGAATACCGTGCGCGGCAATTTCATTGGCACGAACGCGAGCGGCACCGAGGCGCGGCCGAATGCGACCGGGGTGCTGATCGACGGCGGCAACCGCAACATCATCGGCGGCATCACGACCGCGGCGCGCAACGTCATCTCCGGCAACGACGGTGCCGGGGTGCGGATCACGGGAGACAGCAGCGACAACCGCATTCAAGGGAACCTGATCGGCACACAAGCCGACGGGACCCAGGGGCTGGCCAACCTCAACGGCATCGAAGCAATTGGCCGCAACAACATCGGACCGGGGCTCGATCAGGAGACCGGCGGGAACGTGATCGCGTCCAACACGCAGAACGGCATCAGCGTGACCGGCAACTCAGCTAGTGTGTTCATCTCGAGAAACACGATCTACGGCAACGGATTGCTCGGCATCGATCTCGCCAACGACGGCATCACGTTCAACGACGATGACGATGCTGACGGCGGACCGAACGCGCGTCAGAACTATCCTGTTCTCGAAACAGCCACGCGTAGTGGCGGCGACATCACGCTCACCGGCCGCTTCACCGGTGGGCCGAACGCGAGGTTCTACGTGGAGTTTTTCGGTAACACGGCCGACGCGGCGGATGCGCGCGAAGGCGATGTATTCCTCGGATCGACGACCCTCAGCACGGGCGCGGGCGGCGTGGTTCGCTTCGATCTCGAAGTGCCGAACCGCAGCGCCGTCCGCTATGTCACCGCGACCGCCACGAACATCAGCGGCGGCACCTCGGAATTCGCCGAGCCTGTGCAACTCTTCCCGGCTGGCAAGGTGCAAAACCTCTCGACCCGTCTCCGGGTTGAGACCGGCGAGCAGGTGCTGATCGGCGGGTTCATCGTCGACGGCGTCGATCCGAAGAGGGTCATCATCCGGGCCATCGGGCCGTCGCTGCGCAGCTCGGAATTGCAGGATGTGCTCGAAGATCCGACGCTGGAGCTCTACAGCGGGACGACGCTCCTGGCCGAGAACGACAACTGGCGCGAAGGCAACCAGGCCGAGATCGCGGCCAGCGGCCTGCCGCCTTCGAATGACGCCGAGTCCGCGATCGTCCGCACACTCACGCCCGGCGCTTACACCGCGATCGTGCGGGGCAAGAACAACACGAGGGGCATCGGTCTGGTCGAGGCGTTTGACCTCAACCCGGAGGCCAACTCACGCCTCGCGAACATCAGCACACGCGGCTACGTCTCCACGGGGAACAATGTCATGATTGCGGGCTTCATCTTGAGCTCAGGAAACAGCAAAGTCGTCGTGCGCGCCCTCGGGCCGTCCCTCGAAGCGCGCGGTGTTTCCGATGTGCTCCAGGATCCGGACCTCACCATCTTCGATGTGAACGGCAACCAGATCGACCAGAACAACAGCTGGAAGCAGGAGCAGCAGAAGGACATTGAGGAGCTGCAGCTCGGACCGGGCAACGAGAACGAGGCGGCGATCGTGACGACGCTGCCAGGCGGGCAGTACACCGCGATCGTGCGCGGCCGCGAAAACACGCGCGGCGTCGGCCTGGTCGAAGTCTATAACATCCGCTAAGCGCGGTTGATTGCCGCACCGCGAGTGCGCGGCGGGCACAGGAGGGGCACACACTGCGAAGTGTGTGCCCTTTTTGCGTACAGTCGCCGCCGCCGCCGCTTCATGGTGCATTCCACGCCCATCCGCGCCGCGTCATTCCGCGCGCCACGTGCTACACTCTCGGCATGTCACAGAGCGACGGGAAGCCGAACGGCGCGCGGGCAGGGTGGAAGCTTCTCAGCAGCAAGACCCGTTTCGAGAATCACATCTGCCGCCTGCGCGAAGACGAGGTCGAGCTGGAGGGCGGCAAGAAGATCGACTACGCCTATTTCGAACGCGATCAGGCGGTCATCATCGTCCCGGTCACTGCCAACGGCGAGATCGTGATGGTGAAGCAATATCGTTATCCGGTCGACGAGTGGTGCCTCGAAGTGCCGGCAGGCGGGACGCACGACAGCTGCGAAGCTTCACTAGAGGACGTCGTGCGGAAAGAGCTGCGCGAGGAAGTCGGCGGCACCGCGACGTCGCTCACCTATGTGGACTTCTTCTTTTCCGCGAACTCCATGACGGACGAGAAGTGCCACGTCTACCTGGCGGAAGGCGTCGAGCTGGTGAAGGAGCAGAAAACCGAAGCCAGCGAGTCGATCAAACTGCAGCTCATGCCGGTTGAGAAAGCCATGGAGCTGGCACGCAGCGGCGGGGTGAAAACGGGGCCGTGCGCACTGGCCTTGCTCATGTGCGAGCCGCTCATCGGCAAATCGGATCGGCAGAGGACGCCCGACGATTTGCTGGAGACCTAGGTGCAGAGAGTCAGATGGAATACACGGTCGCGCCACCCGGAGTGGAGGGACGGGCGCTGTCCCGCCCTCTTTGCCGACGGACGCCACAGCGGGCGTGCCTCCAATCTTGTCAAGGTCACTGGCGGGTCGGTCGCGGGTAACGCGCCAGCTCGCGCCGGATGCGCTCGTAAAGGTCGGAGGTCCACGTCGGTGTGCCTTCCAGACGCTCGGGTGCGCGGCCGTCACGGAAGTCGATCGGCGTCAGGATGACGGTCACGTTTTCGATTCCGGTCAGCGCGACCAGCACGAACAAATCTTCCGCCGCAGGGTCTCCCATTGCGAGGCAGCCGCGCGACCGCGAGTCGCCATGAATCATGATGTCGCCGCCGAGATTCGAGCGCCTTTCGGTCGCAGCCTGGGCCTGGTCGAACTCGTTAGGGTAGTTCAACCGGATCGACAGATGGAAGTCGCTGTTCGGGTTCAGCTCCGGCACGCGGTAGACACCTTCCGGCACCTGCCTGTCGCCTTCGCGCAGCTTCGGTCCGAGCACGCCACTCGCGCCGAGCACCGGGTACGACCGGATGAAGCGGAACACGCCGTCCGTCCCCGCGGCATACACGTCCAGCAGCCGCTCGTCTTTGATGCCGACAAAGGTCAGCTGCCGCGGCGGATAACTGACTCCGGCCGCCTCAAACCGCGGAGCGAGGCGCGAGCGAACCACATCGCCGAACTCAGCAACGCGCTCCTCCACGGTTTTGCTCGTGGCGTGCGCGCGCGCGGCGGCAATCATCGAAATAAGGAAGGCGACAAACAGCTTCATGTCAGATCGAACCGGTGCGCGCCGCCCAGCGCGCTACTGCTTCACCTGCTGCGGTTGGCCGGACGGCTGCAACTCCACGAGCTCTGCCTGCTGTAACTCCGCGAGTCTGGCCTCGGCTCTAGTGACATCCGCCTTCCGCCCGCTGCCCAGCGCGAGCAGCTTCTGTTGACGCTGCAAATTGCGGAATGCGGCCTCGAGTTCCGCCCGTTGCCGTTCCTCGAGGGCGCGCTTCGCTGATGCTTCTGCGTTCGCGACACTTGCCTCGGTGGCAGCATCGCCGGTGCTTTCCGCCTTTGCCTTGGCCGCACCGAGGCGAGCCTGCGCGATCGCGGCTTCCAGTTGGACTACCTTCAGCGCGCGCTGCTCAGCATCGACTTTGGCGATGATGCCGGCGCGGTACAGTCGATCGGCGCCGGCAGCTCGTTTCTGCGCGCGCAGGAGATCGGTTTCGAGTTTCGCCACGTCGGCCGAGGCAGGCTCCGTCGGAGTGCCTGGCAGATCGGCAATGGAACCATCCCGCCCGCGGCTCTGGATCAACAGCGGCGGCTCAATCTCGCCGGGCTCCTCGCCATCGCGCGTCGGCAGTGGCAGGTCGTCGTTCGCGCCGGCGCTCGCCGTAAGCAGGGCGATCGAGCAGAGCAACGCACCGATCCACCTCTTCATGCGCGGCAGACTACCATAGCCGTTCCGCCGTTTACCAGCAGCAACACGCCCGGCACGCCGTCAGAGCCAGCCTCTGCGCCGAAAAAGCAGGTATGGCAGCACGCCCGCGATGATCATGAGGCAAATCGCAAACGGATAGCCCTGCGCCCATCTCAGCTCCGGCATGACGTCGAAGTTCATCCCGTAGATTCCGGCCACGAGCGTGGGCGGGAGAAAGACGAGCGCGGCGACCGACAGGATTTTGATGATCGCGTTCTGCTCGTTGTTGATCATGCCGAGCGTGGCGTCGAGCAGGAATCCGATTTTACCGGCAAGGAAATTGGCGTGATCGCTCAGCGAGCTCAGGTCAGCGAGCACGGCCTTCGAATGCACCAGCGTGTCGCGTGCGGCCGACTCCTCCTTGCGCACTTCGCGGAAGAACGTCACCAGCCGCACAAAGCTGACCAGACTCTCACGCACCCGGGAGACCAGATCGCTCGCCGCACCGATCAGCGTCAGGATCTCCACGAAGTCACGCTGCCGCGCTTTCCGCGCTCTGCCGCCTGGAGTGCGGCTGAGCGGATTGTGGGAGGCGCGCATCGATCCAGCGACTGGGCGGTCGAATACCCGCAGCGACAGCTGGTCCAGGTTCGCCCCCACACCTTCGAGAATGTCTGCGATGCGCTCGATGATCGCGTCGATCAGGCCGCCCATGAACTGATAGCTTGTGCGGTAGCGGTTCAGATTCGCCTCGCGCCGCGCGCGGAAGGCCGCGAAAGCGGCGGGCTCGGCGTAGCGCAACGTGACGAGTTTTTCCCGCGTAAGGATGAAGGTGATGGCAGAGCTCTCGGGGTGGGTGGTGTCCGATTTCGTCAGGACAGTCGCGGTGAGAAAGAGCATGTCGTTCTCTTCGTAGAGACGGCTCGATAACTCGATGGCCTGCATTTCTTCGCGCGTCGGGATGCCGGTGCCGAGCGAAGCCTCGAGCACCTTCTCTTCCTCGGGCGTGGGAGAAAGCACATCGATCCAGACAGCCTCCCGGGTGAGCCGTGCGCACTCTTCGCAGTCGCCCATCTCGACCCCGCGCTGGCCGGGAGCATAGAACGTCAGCATGGCAGGCGAGCACCTCGCGCAAGGCGCCGGAACGTTCGTCGATCAACCATCGTGGAGCATCTCACGTAATGCCGATTGGTTTCAACCCATGGGCAGACTTGCTGCGGAGGAGGCGGATTGTGCCGATGGGTCATCATGTTGAAAACTGGGCCCGGACTTCCGGGCTGACGCGATGCGGCTTTCCGGTCGCCGTGCTGATCGGGCACCACAGCGTGCGCGCCTGCGCGAGCAACTGTCCACGCAAGGCATGAAGTATCTGCGTGTGCCGCTCAAAGGTGACACGAGTCGCCTTGCCCACCCACGTCCGCAGCAGCACCTCGTCGCCAGGCAGAGCTGGCACCTTGTAATCGATCTCGTGCCGCACCACCACCCAGACGATATCGGCCTGCGACTCAGCGGAGGCCACCGCCTGCCAATGCGCAGTCGCCACTTCCTGCACCCATCGCAGGTAGACGGTGTTGTTCACGTGCCCCAGTTCGTCGACATCGGCCGGGACGACCGGCGCCGCGATCTCGAACGTCTGCTTCAGAGGGTCCGCCGCCACTCACTTTGGCTCCGGCATTTCGACCAATTCGACGCGGCGGTTTTTCGCCCGCCCTTCATCCGTCGAGTTAGGGGCGACAGGCGAAGCGAACGAGACGCCGACGGGGAACAGGCGCTTGCTCCCGACTTTGTGCTTCGAGACAAGCGACGCGACGATCGCCTCGGCGCGCCGCTGCGAGAGAGTGCGGTTGGTTTCGAAATTACCGACACCATCGGTGTGGCCGACCACAAGCACATTCAGCGTCGCTCGGTTCTGGAGCAGCTTGGCGATCTCGGCGAGCGCCTCCTCCGACTCGGGCTTCACATCGGCTTTGTTGAAATCGAAGTAGAA
>CADCTA010000115.1 GCA_902805675.1 uncultured Chthoniobacterales bacterium
CGGATCAACACCGCGGTCACCTACTCGGATCACCGCGCGGTGCGTTAAGGCGTCGAATCCCGCATCCCGGTCTTCACTGATCGGATCAGAAGAAGCGAACGCCGCGCGCGAGCACGAGATGGAAGACGGCGAACACGAAGAGCAACGCGATCACCATCGGCCATGCCATCGCTCGCACCGGACCGGAGAAGCTTAGACGGCTTCGCGGCACCCAGGCTGCAGCTTGGATGCATGGCAGGCCGACGATCGCGACGAAGATCGGAGGCCCGATCACTTCGATCAACTCGCGCGGGATGCGAAACGGGATGATGAGAAGGGTGCCGATGAACGCGGCGCACGTGGCGGCTTTGAAGACAAAGTAACTGCGGCGGCTTCGCGTGGAGACCTGATCCGGCGCTGCTGCCAGGTCCAGCATTGGGCGCGTGAGGCAGATGGCAAAAGCCACGATGGCCGCAAGCGCGAGAAGGGCGAGCACGGTCCTGGTGGTGCTGCTCCATCCCAGGTAATTCATGGCCATCCCGACATCTGCGCCGGGCGAAAGAACGCCGAGAGGCACTTGGAGCAGCGCCTGAAGCAGGCCATGGAAGGCGAGCCAGATAAGAAGCAAGCCGCCGGTCGGTGAGCGCGGCGGGCTCAGCACGAGGATCGCCAGACAAACGAGCCCACAGACGAAGATGGCGACGGCGCCTGTTCCCTGAAAAAGTGAGGCGAGTGGATGGTCGCCGGACCAGCTGTGGTTGTTGTGGAAGAGCGTCGGTCGCAGTCCTGGCGTGAGGGCTTTCGGCAGGACGAGGAACAGCTCCTGGATGAAGAAGATGACGTTGTAGCTCAGCGCGTAAATCACCGCCGAGTTCAGCATCAATATGCCCGTCGTTGTAACACCCGCCGTGCTGTGATCCGGCTGTGAGGCGACCGGCCGCCGGCTCGCGAACAGCCCTGCGGCGGCCAATGCGAGAGGACCTACGAGAATCGTCAGCAGCACGCCTATCCAGATCACGCGGATATGCCCGTCCACACCGTTATGTCTGATCCGACGCTGCGGAGTGCAACTGGCATAAGTCAATCGCTGCTGGCGATGACGCGTGTCACGCGCCGGAGGCGGCACTGAGTCGCACCCGAGCCGAGGGTATAATAATTCCGCTGCCCATTCGCCGCACATCCCGATAGACAGAGGGATGCATTCTCGTGTGACGCTTTCCAAGCGTAAGCGGCCGAAAGCTTTTTATGCCGCAACCAGCGGACAATTCAGACGCGTGACGGCTGTTGCGCTCGCCGTCGCGGCAGCGCTAACACACCCCGTCAGAGCCTCGGATCATCAGGACACGCCTCAGGCTGAGATCTACCAGCGGCTCGATATCAGCGACGTCTACGCCTTCCCTGGATCGAGCGAGGACCGCATCGCCCTGGTGATGACGACGCACGCGCTCCTGACATCAGCCGAGACGCCTGCTGCGCGGTTCGATGCGACGGCGCTTTACGAGTTCAAAATCGACAACACGGGTGACCACGTGGCCGATCTCGTGATCCAATTTTCATTCGAGAACCTCCAGGGCGGCGGACAGCGCGTTGCGCTGCGCGGGCCCGGCGCACCAGTCAAGACCGGGCGCCAGAGCGCGCTGATCAAAGAGTCGCCCGATATCGTCGCGAACATCAACACCGTGGCGACGATCGGCGCGGGCGCGACGCAAGTGGCGCTTTTCGCCGGGCCGCGCGACGATCCGGCTTACCTCGACCTCGATCAATCTTTCCGTATCCAGCCGGATCGAAGACCGTCACGTGGGCCGCTCGCCGCGATCGGACCGGCGCCGGAGGCAAACGCGTTTCGCGCGAAGTGCACCAACGGCGTCTTCAATGCCGGGCAGGCGCAGTTCGACCAGACGCGCGGATGCGCGGCGGATTACCTGCGCACCTTCAATACGATGGCGATCGTGATTGAGCTGCCGGAAAGCGCGGTGACTGGCGGCGCCACCAACATCAGAATGTGGGCGACGACGAGCCTGCCGGGTGAGCGGCCGGGCACGTTCGATCAGTTTGATCGCGCCGCGAATCCGTGGATCAGCAATTTCTTCCTCGAAAAACGCGAGCATGAGCACTTCAACAACAGCACGCCGAATGAAGACGTCGCGCGCTTCCGGCCGGCGATCGCGCGTTTCGTCGCGGCGAGCGCCGGACGAGATCTGGCCTATGCCAATTCAGTCGCGTCTACGGTCACGCCTGATGTCCTCCTGGTGCGGACGGACAAAGTCGGTGGCGGGCCATTCGGCCCGAACGTCGGGTGGTTAACTTACGTTTTCGATCCGGCAAACGGCTACGGCGGCCGCAAGCTGCAGGGCGACGACGTCATCGACAAGATGCTCTCGATCGTCTTTGGCAACGCCTTCGGGAATAACAACAACGTCAGTCCCGGTCTTGTGAGGGACAACGTCGACGCTGACGAAAAGGCCGACAGCGCGACCTTCCCCTACATCGCAACGCCGAACTGAGGGCCACGATCATGCTTTCACATCATTCCTTGGTTCGTCTCATCCGGGGTTCCTTCGCATCGCGTGCCTGCGCATCTGTCGCGGCAGCGCTGCTGAGTCTACCGCTTCCATCCGCCGTCGCTGGTGACCTGGCAGACAGCGCAGATCTCGAGTTCCGGCGCGAGTTGGATCTCGGCGGGCTCTATGCCTTCCCCGGTTCGACGGAGGACCGCATCGTCCTCGTCATGACGCTGAATTCCCCCATCGTGCCCGCCGATGCGGCGACAGCCCGGTTCGATTCCACAGGGCTGTATCAATTCAAGATCGATAACACGGGCGACGCCGTCGAAGACATCGTCATCCAGTTCCGGTTCCAAGACCTGCCGGGCGGCGCACAGAGCGTCGCGATGTACGGCCCGTCGGCTGGTGTGCCCGGGCGGATCAATCCCGTCATCAAACCGCAGGCCGACCTCGCCGGGAACAACAACAGCGAGCTGACGAAGGGCGACGGCGCCGCAAGGATCCAGCTCTTCGCCGGCTTGCGCGATGAGCCGTTCTTCATCGATCTCGACCAGCTTTATCGCATCCTCCCGGACCGTCGCCCTTCGCGCGGCCCGTTGGCCGAGATTGGGCCGGCTCCGGAGGCGAGCGCCTTCAGGCCCGCGTGCACCAATGGCAACCCCAATCCGGGGCAGGCGCAATTCGACCAGACGCACGGATGTGCCGAGAACTACCTGCGCAATCGCGACAGTCTGGCCATCGTGGTGGAACTGCCGGAGAGCGCGGTCAAAGCCGCAGCCGATACCATCCGCGTGTGGGCTACTTCCAGCCGGCGCGGCCAGGATCAGAACTCGTTCCTGCAGGTAGACCGCACGGGCAACCCCCTGGTCAGCACGCTCTTCGTCGAGAAGCGCGAGCACGGGCACTTCAACGTCAGCGTTCCGTCGGAAGATGTTGCGCAGTTTCGCGACGATATCGCGCGGTTCATGACGAGCGTGGCAGGACGAGCGCCAGCCTACGCCAATGCCGTCGCGGCAGCCTTCACACCCGACATGCTGACGGTGCGGTTGGACAAAAACGGCGGCGGACCATTTGGCGAAAAGGTCGGCTGGCTCAGCCATGTCCTCGACCCGGCAAACGGCTACGGCGGGCGGAAGGTTCAGGGCGATGACGCAGTCGACAAGATGTTGTCGGTGGTCTTCGGCAACGCGTTCGGGAATAACAACAATGTCAGTCCCGGTCTCGTGACCGACAACGTCGGGGCGAACGACAAACTGGCTTCATCCACGTTCCCGTATTTGCCGTCCGGAAGCGGCACGCCGACGAGCCCGATTCCGGCGCAGCTCCTGAACATCGCCACGCGCGGCTTCGTGCAGCCGGGCGAGAAGGCGATGATTGCGGGCTTCATCGTCACGGGCACGGAATCGAAGCGAGTGCTCTTCCGCGGCATCGGGCCATCGATCAAGAGCGATCAGATTCCTGAGGTACTGGAAGATCCCGTCATGGAACTGCACGGGCCCGATGGTTCGTTGATCATCGCGAACGACAACTGGCGGGATACGCAGCAGGCGGAGATCGAAGCGACCGGATTGCAGCCGCAAAACGACCTCGAGCCGGCGGTGATCGCGACGCTCGGGCCGGAGGCTTACACCGCGGTCATCCTCGGCAAAGATGAGACCAGCGGCGTGGCTGTGGCTGAGGGATATGATCTCGCTCAGCCCGCAGCTTCACAGCTGGCGAACATCAGCACGCGCCTCTTCGTTCTTCCCGGCGAGAAGGTGCTGATTGCAGGGTTCTTCCTGGGCAACAACGTCGGTAGCGGGCGACTCCTGATCCGCGGTCTCGGCCCCTCGCTCTCGAACAAGGGCGTGAACGATGTGCTCGCGGACCCGACCCTCGAGCTCTACGACGGTAACGCGATGCTCATCCGGACCAACGACAACTGGGGAGAAGTCGCTGGCGACCGGGCGGCGATCGAAGCGACCGGCATCCCGCCGGAAGCAGAGTCGGAATCGGCGATTATCGCCACGCTCCCTCCGGGGCAATACACTGCGATCCTGGCGGACAAGGATGGCGGCCAAGGCGTAGGACTGGTCGAGCTTTACAGGCTGCAATAGCTCTGACGGTAGAGGGCCGTTGCCCATCGATCTGCGTTTGCGGGAAATCGCACGCGGGATGCGTTCGAGTCCCTAGGTGCCGATTGAACTGCAGACAGCGCGGGCAAAGCTTTGCAGGCCGCGCCACCCGCGCGATCGCGACGAGCGACACGGCGCCGCCGCACGCTCTGGTGCCGCTACGCAGTTACGTGAGGGGTGCAATTGCCGCATGATCGGCCACTCGCGGCGCGGGCGTGCTTCTCTACCAGCGTCCAGATCCACCCGAGGAGCTACCAGCTGACAGCCACCCTGCCGCGCTTCTCGTGCTTCAGCTTGGTGCCGATCAGGCGGACGAAAAGAAAGCCGGCCTCGGTGTCTTTGAGCACCTGGCCGTAGACAACGTATTTGCCAGCGGATTCGGGGTTCGTAGGCAACGCCTTGAATGTTTCGAGATCCGCTTTTGCGACCATCACCGGGATGTGGCTGAAGTCGGCTCTGTTGCCGCTACGCGTCACGCTCCAGATGGAACTGTAGAACCAGTTCGGCTTCAGATGCCGGATGTCCGCTGCGCGATAGTTGAAGCGCACGCCGACGACCTGACGCATGGGCAGCGGGTCGATCTTTTCGAGCGCCGCCATGTCATGCGTCTTCACGCGCCGCCAGCTTTTCGCGTCGTACCGTTCCGCGGCAGGCGCCGTTGCGGTGCAGAGGACGAGCACCGTGAGAGGTAGGATGAAGTGTGCGATTCTGGCCATGGGGATCAAGTCGATGAGGCGAGGCGCTGGGCATGTTGCCTACTCCAAATGATTACGTCCAGCTCAGGTAACGATGGCGTTACCTCTTAGCTATGGTGATTCTACGCGCGAGGCGTAGCTTCGCAGACGCACCACGGAGAACGCGAAGATGCATTCTGATTCGAAGACACTCGACCACATCCGGCAGTTGCATCGCAACTTCGGCTCGCAGAAGAAGCACGTTTCGCGGTTCCGCGCCTTCGTCGCGCGGGTGCTGCTACTCGGCCGCTGGCTGTTCCGCGGATAGCTCGTCGCGCGCAGTAACGACGGCACGCGCGAGATCGAAGGCAGCCTGCAATGTGGCGTCGTCCCGATCGTAGCTGGGATCGTATGCTGTGATCGAGGCTGCCGTGAGGACGAAGCGGCGCTTGATTTCCGCGATGAGATTCAGAACCTGCGCAAGGGTGAGGCCGCCCGGAGGGGCAAATTCGTTCGCGCGCGCTTCACCTGAGTCGATCACATCGACGTCGAGGTGCAGGTAAACTTCGCGCGCGCGCGACTCGAGCTCGTCGAGCGTGCGTCCGAAAGCGCCGGCTCCCAGTTGAGCAGGAGGGACAAGGTGCAGCCCGGCTGCGAGCATCCGCGCGTCTTCGCCGTCTGAGAAATCGCGTCCGCCGATGTGCAGGATGTACGCTCCCGGCAGCGGCTGAAAGCCGGGGACGGTCGCGGCGAGGTTCTGCCAGCACGAGCCCGCCACGATCGCGAGTGCCATACCGTCGAGGACCCCGCTCTCTGTCGCTTCCGGCGTGTTGAAGTCGCCGTGCGCGTCAAACCAGATCGCGGTGGTCCGCCTCGTGCCCAGGCCGGCAAGCACGCCGACGGCGCTGTGGCAGTTGCCCGCGCAGATCAGCGGGAAACGCCCCGCCTCGCGAGCGCGTCGCACTCGATCGGCGATCAATCTGTTGAGCTCGAACGCGGTGCTGGTTTCCCCACGAAACGATTCCCGCGCCGTGATCTCGCTCACGTGCACAGCGGCTCCGGCTTCGCGCAGGAGCTCCGGCAAGCCGCCCTCGATCAGGCGCAGCGGGCCCGCACCCATCCGCGCGTTCCGCTGGCCGGAGTCGTAAGGCACCACGATGAGCTCGATGTCCATCCCGAACCGGACGTCAGGATTGACCGGTTGTCGATTCTCGACGCTCCAGTAATCTTGCAGCCGTGAGGACCCGCCTGTTCGCCCTGCTTCTTCTGCTCATCGGCACGATGCCGCTGTCATGCTTCGCGCAAGCCGAGCTGCCGCACGGCGACACGAGCGCGCTCGATTTCAAGCAGTTCGGAATGCTGGCCATCCAGGAAGGGGGACGCCGCAAGCCGATCGACACGTTTGCGCGCGAGACGCTCATCCGCATCACCGGCAAATCGAGCGTGAAGACAAGCGGCAAACGGTGGGCGGCGAATGACTGGGTGCTCTCGATGCTGCTCGATACGCACAAATGGGCGGACGAACCGATGGTGCTGGTTTCGTTAGGCGAGCTGAAGACGAAGCTCGGCTTGCCGGAGCAGCAGCGGCGTTTCTCCTTCGCGCAACTGAGCCAGATTCCCGAGCTGAACCGCCTCGCCAGCGAAGCGCACGCGCTGCGCCAGGCCGAGAAGCCGCTCGATAAGCTGCAGCAGGAGGTGATGAACGTGGCCGATCGCATGACGCGTTTCATGCGCGTGCAGGATGGGAGCGCGTTTCTGCTCGTGCCGGCGAAGGAGAAAGCGACCGACCCATGGGTCGTGCCGCCGGGGTTCACCACCTACTACACGCAGGAGCAATTCGACCCGGTGCAGCCGCACCTGCAGGCGATGGCGAATGCCTACACCCGCGCCGATTCATTCAACTTCGGACTCTCGGCGAAGAAGCTGCGCGAGAGCCTGCATGCGTTGAGCCCGACGATCTATCCGGCGGAAGGCGTGCTCGGACGGGAGTATTTTTACAATCACTTCGATGGGTTCTATCGCGCGGCCCTTTGCTATGGGCTCGCGCTCGTGTTGCTCTCCATCGCGCATCTGCGGAAGAAGCGCGGCGCCTTGATGATGATTGGCGTGTCCGTCGCTGTCATCGGCGTGCTGTTTCACGCGACCGCGATCACGCTGCGCTGCTTCATCGCCGGCCGTCCGCCGGTGACGAACATGTATGAGTCGATCATCTGGGTGTCGTTTACCGTCGCGGTGCTCGGCTTGATCTTCTTCGCGCGTTATCGCGGCATTGTGTATTTGCTCGGCGCGCTGCCGGTCGCGTTGGTGGCGTTGCTACTGGTGCACCAGATGCCGATCGCGATGCCGGCGAGCATCGATCCGCTCGTGCCGGTTCTGCGCGATAACTTCTGGCTCACCATCCACGTGCTGAGCATCACGCTGAGCTACGGCGCATTCGCACTCGCGATGGGCTTCGGGCACATCCTGCTCTGGCGCTATATGCGCGATCCAGTCGCCGCGCGGGCCGATCAGCAGATGCATTTCTGGCTGTACCGCGTGATTCAGCTGGGCGTGTTGCTGCTCGCCGCGGGGACGATTCTCGGCGGCGTCTGGGCGAACTATTCGTGGGGACGCTTCTGGGGTTGGGACCCGAAGGAGACCTGGGCGCTGATCGCGCTGCTTTGCTACATCTTCACCCTGCACGGGCGACTGGCAGGATGGTGGACGCAGTTTGGGCTCGTGGTTGCGAGCGTCGTCTGTTTCCTCTCGATCCTGATGGCGTGGTACGGCGTTAACTTCGTCCTCGGAAAAGGACTGCACAGCTACGGCTTCGGCATCGGCGGCGAGAATTACGTCGGCGCATTCGTCCTCGCTGATCTCGCCTTCGTGGGCGTAGCGGTCTGGCGGTATCGCGCGAGCCGGCGGGCCGGCGGAAGCGGCCGACCGCCCTCAGCTCCGACGGCGTCGGTGGAGCAGCAAACGGTAGCGGCCTAGTTCTGTGTACTCCGTGTCCGCAATTCCCGCTCGCCACCGAACCAGCCGCCTTGTCATTCCGACCGTAGTGGAGGAATCGCTAACTTCCTTCTGCTTCTGGCGCGCTGAGTCCCGCAGGAAGTTAGAGATGTCTCGACTTCGCTCGACATGACAAGCCGTATGGAGGTTCAGCAAAGCACGAACGGGGTCGTGATGATCCGGCCGCACCGGTTCCACCCGAATCCGGAAACGGCAGCTGACAACGCATTCCAGCAGGCGGTCAATGAAGGTGAGATGCCCGCGATCTCCGCGGCTGCGCAACGCGAGTTCGACACCGCGGTGGAGACGCTCCGCGGCGCCGGTGTGACCGTTCACGTCGTCGATGACACCGCCACGCCCGAAAAGCCTGACGCTGTTTTCCCTAACAACTGGTTCTCGACTCATCACAATGGGCGCGTCGCGCTTTACCCGATGTACTCGGCGGCGCGTCGGCGCGAGCGACGCCACGACCTGATCGACGAGCTGCGAAAGCACTACCGCATTACGGATGTGATCGATTACTCGTCGTGCGAGGAGCAGGGGCAGTGTCTCGAGGGCACCGGAAGCCTCGTGCTCGATCACGTGAACAAGATCGCTTATGCCTCGCTCTCGCACCGGACCCATCCCGAAGTTCTGAAGCGGTTCGGCGACGAATTCGGATACGAACCGGTTACGTTTCGCAGCCAGAGCGCTGACGGTCGGCCGGTCTATCACACGAATGTCGTCATGTGTGTCGGCTCCGAGTTCGCGATGGTCGGGCTCGACATGATCCCGCTCGAATCAGAGCGCGTGGGCGTGCAGAACCTCCTGGAGGCGACGCAACACGAGGTGATCGAGTTGAGCGCGGAGCAGATCGGCGAGTTCGCCGGCAACGCCATTGAATTGCACGACGCAAGCGGCGAGAAGCTCCTCGTGATGTCCGCGCGCGCGGCAGCGGCATTGTCCGGCGCGCAGCGCGCCACGATCGAGCAGTATGCGCGCGTGGTGCCGCTGACGCTGCCGACGATCGAGCTCGCGGGCGGGAGCGCGCGTTGCATGATCGCGACGGTGCATTTGCCGCCACTTTAGCAGCTGCGTTGTGGCGGTGTCGTTGACCACGCTCGGCCTCTATCTGCCGCAGCGGAACCTAGTGGCGCGAAACAGTCTTGTGCCGAGCAACCCAAGTTAACTCCGGCGGCAACGTGGAGTTCGTCTTGAACCAAAAAAACGCGCCGTTCCGAAGAACGGCGCGTTGCTTGATGAAGTTCTGCGCGCTTTACGGCAGCTCGTACACTTCCACCAGCGCATTGCCAGCGGAGCCGTCTTGGGACGTGACCTGCGCAGTGTAATTCGAGTTTGCCGGCAAGGTGATCAGGACCGCTGACTCTTTCCCGTTTGTCGGCGCGAGCCCGGCGGCGGTGATCGCCGCCGCGTCGGCCGAAGATGAGAAGTCATCGTTTGAAGCGATGACGTTCCTGTCCTTGTCGTACACCGTCAGCGCGGGATCGCTCAGAGGTGTGCCGACACCTTGTGCCGACAGACTGGGCCCGATGGCGCGAATGACGTAACGGGCGCTGACTCCAGCAGGGCCGCCGCCGCGGTTGATGATGCCGGCAATCAAGATGTTCTCACCTGAGTCCACGCGACCACGCGTTGCCAGGTTCCGCAGGCGTGCGCCTGGATTCACGAGTGCCGCGATGTCGACGACGCTCTCTACCCCTAAAGCCGCGGGACCTGCGAGGAGGCCGAGCGACGTGGCCGCACCTGAATCAAGATTGATCGTATACAAGTTTGTTAGCGCGACAGTGGTGAGCGAGGCATACGCCTGCGCGCTCACCCCAGAGATGTCGAACCCGACCAGCTCTGTCGTGTCTACCCCAAGCGGGCCATCGGTGTTCAGCGTGCCGGCGTTCGGTGGCTCTTGCGTCACCAGCACATCGGCATTCGAATCGATGCCGTACAATTCAGTCACCGCCGTGCCCGAGAACGCATTGCGGTAAGCCGAACCGACCACGTTCGGGTTCTTTCCGCTGTTTGGATCACCGCTAGCGGCATAGGCGAGATTGCCGTCTGTGGTGGTCGCACCCGTCGTCACGTTGATGCGAAGACTCTGGTCAGCATCGCTAACCACGCGCAGCCGATCTACGGCTGGATTGAAATCGAAACCGAAACGGGTGCCGCTGAGCCCGGCAAACGGCGCACTCATGTCGGCTGGGTCAGCCGTCAGAGTCGACGAAACCGTTGCGACGCCGGTATTCTCGTCGATGACATAGATGCGTGCTGTGCTGCCCAAGGCGTACAATTGCCCTGTGGCAGGTCGGAAGTCCATGCCTAGCAGTGTCTCGCCGGATTGTAAGCCGGTGATCGGGACGGTTTTCGTGACAGTGCCTGGCGTTGCGCTGTCGACGGTGAGGAGGCGATTGCCGGACGTAAGGACAAAGATCGGCTCTGCCTGAGCCGGTATCGCATAGGCCATGGCGATTGCGATAAGGGATGAGATTGTTTTGTTCATAGGGTTTCTTTCTGGTTGTTTGCAGACACACCAGCGATTCGGCATTCATCTCGCCCACGGCTGCGCAGGTAACAGCTGTGTTACCAACCGCACAATCTCAGGGCATCGTAAGAGGAAGCAGAACGTCCAACGATCGACGTCAGTGGCGGAGAAGCTGAAGGTCGCGGCGCTCAGTTCGATGTTCGACGTTCTGATCACCTGCGCGCTTGATGAGTACTCGCAGAATGCAGATGAAGGTAACGACCGTGTTACTTTCGAAACGAGCCTTGCTCGGCGCCCGCTTACGTTTCAGCTAAGGAGCTTCACGTCGCGTTGTCGTTGTTTCTCCACAGGCTCATCACACCGAACACTATGGAAACACATCTCCTTCAGGAGACGGCTTCATCGATTTGCGCAGGCTTGATAACGCCGTAGGCGTTGCGCGGAGATTCTCTGAAACGAAGGATTGCAAATGAGCTTAACTCGCCCTCGGTGTTTTGTGAAACGGCTTGTGCTCGTCGGTGTCTCAGTTGCGGCTGCTATCGTCAGTCACGCTGCCTCTGCCGCCACGATTACTGTTACGAATTTAGACGACGACGGGCCCGGTTCGTTCCGCCAGGCGCTTCGCGATGCGATGCGCGATGACGTCATCAACTTCGCGGTCACCGGCACGATCGTTGTCCGAAGTCTTCCGTTACAACCCCGATTCACGGGACCTATTTTCATACAAGGCCCCGGTGCGGACCGACTCGCCGTGAGCGGCAATGGCCTGGTGCGCGTGTTCTCATTCTTCGAGGCGATCGTGACAATGTCGGGCTTGACGATCCGGGATGGTAATTCCCGGGCCGCACCGGTTTTCAACACGCGTGGCGGCGGCATCCACAGTGAGGGAGCTTTGACGCTGAATGACTGCGTGATCATCAATAATCAAGGCGGCGGAATCGATTGCTCCGGCCGGCTCGAGATGAACCGCTGCACGGTGGCAAACAACACCACGCTGAGTGCTCGCACCGAAGAGCCAATTGGCGTTTCCGTAGCCGCAGGCATCACAGCCACGACAGGGACGATCACCAACAGCACGATCGTGGACAACGAAGCGATCAATCAGGAACTGACAGACCCTGCTGGGGCAGTTCGCGCGGGAGGCGTCAGCAGCTCCTTCGGCCTGAAAATCGTTGGATGCACCATCGCAGGAAACCGCATCAGCGGCAGCGGCGGATTTCCGGGGGCTGGTGGCGTCGCTAGTGGGTCGAACACATCTCCGATAACGGTGACCGATACAATCATTGCCGGGAACACCTACGCGCCAGCGCCCGACTCTATGGGTTCGTTCACCTCCAGCGGCTACAATCTGATCGGCAACAAGCTTGGCAGCACTGGCTTCAGTGATGGCGCGAATCGTGACCGGGTGGGAGGTGGTGACAGGCCGGTCATCGATGCGCGGCTCGGCGCGCTTGGGAACAACGGTGGAACTACGCCGACGGTGGCGCTGCTAAGTGACAGCCCGGCTATCGACCAGGGACTCTCCTCCTTACCGACGGATCAGAGAGGTGCGAACCGTCGCTTTGATCTCGCTGGAATCCCCAACGCAGAAGGTGGAGACGGCAGTGACGTGGGGGCGTATGAGCTTAGTGCTGCCGCCCCGGCCCGGTTACTGAACATCTCGACGCGCGCACAGGTGCAGTCGGGCGACAACGTGATGATCGGTGGCTTCATCATCACCGGCAGTGATCCGAAGAACGTGCTCTTGCGCGCGATCGGCCCTTCGCTCGACAACGCTGGGGTGCAAGGCGCCTTGCGGAATCCGACGCTGGAGCTGTTCCAGGGGAACACGCTTCTGGCGAGCAATGACGACTGGAAGCAAAATCAGCGGACGGAGATCGAAGCGACTGGCATCCCGCCGACGAATGATGCGGAGTCCGCCATCGTGCGCAAGCTCGCCGCGGGCAGTTACACCGCCGTCGTCCGTGGCGCGAACAACGACTCCGGCGTCGCGCTGGTAGAGGCGTACGATCTGGAACAAGGCGCAAGCGCGCAGCTCGCCAACATCAGCACGCGGGCGTTCGTGCAGACGGATGACAAGGTCCTGATCGGGGGCCTTATCGTCGGCCCGGCGAACACGACCAGCAGAGTGCTTGTCCGCGCAATCGGCCCGTCGCTTGGTGGTTCTGGAGTGGCTGGTGCATTGCCAGATCCGACGTTGGAGCTATTTGACGGCAATGGGGTGTCGATCGCAGCCAATGACAACTGGAAAGAAACCCAGCAGACCGACATCGCTGCCA
>CADCTA010000116.1 GCA_902805675.1 uncultured Chthoniobacterales bacterium
AATGCGCCGTCAGCACGAGCGCGGCGAAGAACGGGAACGTCTCCATGAAATTCGTGTAGGCCTGGTCGATGCGATTCGCGACGCCGCGCAACGGCGGCGCGGGCTCGTCACGGCTGCTGCCGGTCCAGCGATAGCCGACCTGCCAGCTGATCAGGTGCGAGTCGGCGATGAGATGCAGGATGCCGAGGATGACGCTCGCGGCGAGGAAATAGAGTTCGGTTGTCATATCTCGGATGCAATCGCCTGCGGAACCGCAGATCAGAAAAGACGAATCAGGAACTCAGGAAAGCAGGAAGAAGAAGTTCTGAATTTGAAAGCCATAAAACCAGAAAGGGAATCCACTTGGAACGTGCCAAGCAGATGTCCCAGTTCAGAAACCATTCCCTTCCTGCTTTCCTGATTCAGATCCTTTCTGGCCATCTGGTTTCCAAATTCAATCCTCTCGTCCGAGCACCAGAATGACGTGCGTATCGTCGTCCTCGCACAAGGTGAAGCCGCATTTTTCCAGGACCCGAAGCGAGCCGGCGTTGTGCCTGGCTACACCGGCGAAGAGCGGCCGCGTCCGTTCCAGGCGGAGGAACGCGGAGAGCGCTGCGGTCGCCACGCCGCGGCCCCAATACGCGCGGTCGATCCAGTAGCCGAGCTCGCGCTTCCCGTCGGAGTTCCAACTCACGATGTTCCCGGCGACGTGCTCTCCCGACGCGGAATCCGCTGAGCCAGCCGACGCCAGGACGATCGTCCGGATCAGTCCCGTCTCGTCGGCCAGGATCTTCGCCCAATGCGCATCGAAGGCCGCCTGATCGCGCGGCGTGAAAGCCACCATTTCGACCGCGACGGGATCCGCTGATGCTCGAAAAAGAGCCTCAGGTCGCCCGGTCGACTTTGCGTAAGCGGATGTTCATCGGCGGATTCGCTAATCAGGAAAGGAGGAACGCAAGAAACGAGGATTCAGTTTGGCAGCCAGAAAACCAGAAAGGGATGAAGGACCCGGCCGCTGACTTTTGTGCTCGCCATTCTACGCATGTACCGTACGATCCCAGCCTTTCCCGAGGTCATGAGCAATTCGCGCCACTTCGTGCCCGCAATTTGGAGTGTGATTCTTGCGTTCTTCGCGCAGACGAGCGCAGTTCACGCGCAGATCGGGTCAGATTTCACGATTGTCGTTGATACTTCGAGCAGAGCATTTTCGGGCTTCGGAGCCGCACCGAAGATCAACGACAGCGGCACCGTCGCATTTTACGGCGAAACGGAACCGGGCTTTGGCGCGATTTACACGGCTGCGCCCGGCGCGGCTCCGACGCTGAGAGTGAGAGACGCGAGGGGCGTGTCGCTCAATGACTCGGGAGTCGTGGTCTCCAGCCGCTATATCGACGGCTACCAAACCGAAATCTTCAAGCACTTGCCGGACGGTGGTGGCTTGCAACAAGTGGCGCAGACGGGCGGTGAGTATCGCTCGTTCCCCGCCTCGCCCTTTCTCGGCGACAACGGCACGGTGGTCTTTTATGCGAACCGCAATCCGAGCACGCCGACGCGCTACGGCCTCTACAGAGGCACGGGCGATGGAACCACCAGAATCCTCGCCGACAATTTCGGACGGTTCTTCAATTTCGGCACGAACCCGGCGATGAACAGCGCCGGGACGGTCGTTTTTACCGCGTCGCAGGACGGGGCGGACTACGGCGTATTCATCGCGAGAAACGCCGAGAACGCCGGCATCGCCACGGTCGTGACCGAGGCTAACTCACCGATGTATCTGCCGGAAGGCACTCCGTTCATCAGCGACGCGGGCAAAATCGCCTTCCAGGCCCAGGAGGACAATGGGCGGGCGCCGGCGATCTTCACGGTCGATGAGAGCGGCGCAAACTGCACGGTGTTCGCGCGTGCTGGCGGAATCTCGCCACCCGGCCCCTACAGCCACTTCGACCCGCCGGTAATCAACAACGGTGGAACGGTCGCGTTCTTTGCCAATGTCTACACCGGTGCGCGCGGCATCTATGCCGGCCCGGATCCGACAGCTGACTGCGTGATTGCCGTCCGCGACCCACTGTTCGGCTCGAGAGCGAGCCGGATCAATTTCCTTCGCGGGCTCAACAACGCGAACGAGATCGTCTTCGAGTACGCGCTGGAGGACGGGCGCTCCGGGATCGCGAAAGCCAGGGTGACACCGCGCGTGACGGCGTCAGCGCCGAGCCCCACGCCTGCGCCAACGCCGACGCCGCAGCCTTCCGCAACGCCCACTCCGACCGCAACACCCACTCCAACACCCACTCCAAGCGCTACGCCAATGCCAAGCGCCACACCAACGCCGGAGCCTTCGCCGACGGTATCGCCCTCCGCATCTCCGAGCCCGACACCGATTTCACCTGCGCAGCCGCTGAATATCTCGACCCGTGGTCGCATCGGGTTCAGCGAAAGTTCGATGATCGGTGGTTTCATCGTCCGCGGGACCGAACCGAAACAGGTCGTCATCCGCGCGCTGGGGCCTTCGTTGCAGGATGCCGACATCTCCGGCTATGTGGCGGACCCGCTTGTGGAACTCTATGCCGGCGACGGCACGCTGCTGGCCGCGAACGACGATTGGCAATCCGCTCCCGCGGCAGCGGACGCGATCCGCGCCGTCGGGTTGGAGCCGCGGGACCGTCTGGAGGCCGCACTGATCCAGACGCTCTCACCCGGCGCGTATACCGCCATCGTGTCAGGCAACCGATCGGCTAGCGGGACGGCATTGGTCGAAGTATACGACATCGACAGCGCGACTGGCTCGAAGCTCGCGAACATCAGCACGCGTGGCGCCGTGGGACGCGACGAGAACGTGATGATCGGGGGCTTCATTCTCGGCGGCAGTGAAACGAATGCGCGTGTGATCGTTCGCGCCCTCGGTCCGTCGCTGCAGGCGAGCGGTGTCAGCGGCGCGCTGCATGATCCCGCTCTCGCATTGTACGATCGCGACGGCGTTCTTCTCCGCGCTAACGAGGATTGGAAGCAGGAGCAGCAGAGCGAAATCGAGAGCACCGGCATCGCGCCGGAGGACGAGCGCGAAGCCGCGATTGTGGCTGAATTGCCAGCCGGCGCGTATACCGCAGTGCTTTCGGGCCAGAACGGCACGGGCGGTGCCGCGCTGATCGAAATCTACGACCTGCGGTAGCCCGACCGACGGAAGCCGAAGCAAAGGCCAACTCCTTGCTTCCTGTCTCCTACGTTCCTGATCTAGGTCCCTTTATGGTTTCCAAATTGCATCCTCTGCCGTGAGCACCAGGATGAGGTGCGTGTCGTCGTCCTCGGCGAACGTGAAGCCGCATTTTTCCAGGACGCGGAGCGAGGCAGAGTTGTGCTTGGCGACGCCCGCGAAGAGCGGCCGCGTCTGTTCCAGGCGGAGGAACGCAGAGAGCGCGGCGGTCGCCATGCCGCGGCCCCAATACGCGCGGTCGATCCAGTAGCCGAGCTCGCGTTTTCCGTCGGAGTTCCAACTCACGATGTTGCCCGCTATGCGCTCGTCCGTCGCGGAATCCGCTGAGCCACCGGACGCTAGAACGATCGTCCTGATCAGTCCCGTCTCGTTGGCCAGGATCTTCGCCCAGTGCGCGTCGAAGGCGGCCCGGTCGCGCGACGTGAAGGCCGCCATCGCCGCCGCCTCCGCGTCCTGCTGGTGCGCGAAGAAGAGCGGCAGGTCGCCCGGTTCGACTTTGCGTAAGCGGATGTTCATCGGCGGATTGTATCAATCAGGAGCGCGGAGTGGGAATCTCTCAGCTCGTTGGAGCGAGCCGATCCCGGGCTTTGCCACGGATGAAGCCGTAGGTCGCGTGCAGCGGCCCGAGCACGAAGTAGATCATCCCGGCAAACGCTGCCTGCCGCGGAATGATCAGCGCGATCAGGCTCGAGACGAGCGCGACAGCGGCCGTGAGGAGATGCCGCCGGACGCCGCTGCGCGCATCGAAGACTTCGAGGTTGTCCAGCTCCAGCTCTGCGCGGTGACGCAGCGCGTGCCAGTAGAGCAGCGCGAAGATGAGGAACAGGACGAAGACCGCGAGGCTGTAGATCAGCATGAGCGAAGCGCCGCTCACGTCGGTGCCGGGCCCGGTTGGCCGCGGGCCTCCGAAAACGCCGCCGAGCAGCATCGTGAAGACGAACATCAGCGGATAGACGTAAAACAGGACTACGAAGAGCAGCAGGAGGTTGAGCAGAATCGTCCAGCCGTCCTGCAGGCGTAGCGGCGGAAGAAGAGATTATGCTCGTACCAGATCCAGGCGACGACCGCGAAGCAGACAGCAAACGCGCCGAAGCCGCGCATCGTGTCCATCAACTCGGCGTAAGTGCGGGGCACCTCGAGCGAGACGACGAGTAGCGTCAGGGCGAAGCCGAAGACGGCGTCGCTGAAGCCTTCGAGCCTGGTGATCTCCCGCCGGCGCGTGAGCAGGTTCGAGCGCATCGCACGGGTATAACAACCGGCATGCGCGCCAGCAACGCCCGAGAAGCCCAGCGGAGGCACTAGCCGGCCTGTGCGTTTTACATGTTCTTTTTGAAGGTCAGCAGCAGGCGCTGGGCGGCGGTCGGATCGGCCGCGAGCGCCGTCGGCTCGAACGAGCTTTCCAGAAAGGCGCTGTAACCGGGCATGCTCTTCGCCTCATCCGAACGAAGATCGCAGAAGCCCATCGACCATTCGGGAAACTGGTATTCGCTCTCGAAGCCCGATATCAGGGTGATGATCCCGCGGTGCCTTGGATCGGAGTAAATCTTCTTGGTGATCTCCAGCACGGCCGCTTCCCGGCCCTCGAGGACCTGCAGGAAGTTGCCGTCCTTGTAGAGCAGCATTCCAGACACGCCGCGCGCGACATTGTTGCGCCGGCTTGTCTCCAGCAATGCGCGTAGCTCTTCCGGCGGGAAGAGCTGAACGGCGGAGCTGGCGTAAACGTGAAAGAATACTTTCCCGATCGCCTCCAGATAGGCGTGGTGTGCCGGCACCTCCGTGCTGGATTGCGGCGCTTTCGCGTCTGGGAGCAATTTCATCACTCTCCAGCACAGCATTTCCGGTGCGGGAGGGTGATTTCGTTTCGAGCCGCGCTGGCCGGTGTTTGGAAGGCGGTCACGCACGCAATTCAGGCCGCTGCCCGGTGGCTCCTGCCTGCCTGCTTTCCTGATTCATCGCAGGAATGGAAAATTCTGAATCTAAACCGCCGCCTCGCTGCATCCATTCCGTAGAAGCAATGACAACGACCTACCCACAAACCCCGCCGCCAGCGCCGCTCGCTGACGGCCGCGCCAACAACATCGTGAACGCGCGCACCTGGAGCGCCGCCTGCCACGCCAGCGCACTCCTTGGTGTGTTCGTACATTTCCCAGGGCACCTGATCCCGCCGCTGGTCGTCTGGTTGGCCAAGCGCGACGAGTCGCCGGAGATCGACGCCCACGGCAAAGAAGCGGTGAACTTCCAGCTCTCGATGCTGATCTACAACATCATCGCCGGCGTCTTCTGCCTCGTCCTGATCGGCTTCCTGATGCTGCCGGTTTTGTGGGTCTTAAATGCGGCCCTCTCGATCATCGCCGCGATCAAAGCCAGCGACGGAGAGCTCTATCGCTACCCGCTGACCATCCGATTCCTGCAGTAAATCAGCCGAGCGTTAGGCTCGACCGCAATCCGAAGCGGAACTGCTCCTGCGCGCCGCCTGAACTTGACGGCTTAAAGCCGCCAAGTTGGCACCGCGCGGGCACACTGGGCGAGCGGACGCGCGGCGCCGGGTTCCGGCTCGCTTTCCTGCCGGCCCGGGTGATCTCATCGGCTGAATGAGATCGCTCGCGCTGATCGCTGTTGTTGTAGCAAGCACGTAACTGATTGTTGCTTCGGCGCGGGCATCGTCAGAAGCCGAGCGGGAGCTCCTGAAGGCGAACGAGCAGTAGTATGACGCGGCGATCATGCGCGGTGACGTCGCGGCGCTCGAGACGATCTTTGCGGAAGTGTTCATCTATACGAATCCGACGGCAGAAGTGCTCGACAAGCAGCAGCAGATCGCGGCGCTGAGCTCCGGTGGCTTCAAGCTCACGGGCGCGAAGAGCAATGACGTGCGGGTGCGCATCTACGGCGAGACGGCGTGATGCCGGGCCGCTTCCCCGCGAGGGCGGAAAGCGGCGGCAAAACCGAAAGGATCGAGGAGCGGTATACCGCCGTCTGGGTCCGAAGGGACGCGCGCCCGCAGCTCGTCGCTGAGCAGGGGAACCTGAAGAAGCAGGTGGCGCTGAGCGCTTCGGTCAGTGTGCTACAAGCACGGCGGGCGACGGGTTAGGACAGCGAACGCATCGGCTTCGTTCTGTGCGAGACGCAGTGTGCCAAACCTAGGGCTTTGATGTGGCGGGCGGCTCTGTCTTCTCGACCGGCCGGAGCTCGATGTAGGCGACGCAGAGCAGCCACAGACAAATTGTGACGAAGAGGTGCGGCTGCGGGCGCGGGCGATCCTCGAATGGGTGCAGGCCGCCGGGCGCGAGGAGAAGGACGTAGAGAACGCCTACGTAGGACGCCAGGATGGCGAGATACAACCAGCGCTGGCGAGCCACCGGCGCGAGCTGGATGTAGAGTACGATCACGCAGACCATGCTGACGACCAGCGTGTAGTCGCGCAGGGCGAGATGTTCGAGCGACCCGAGGTTCGCTCCGATCAAAGCGCCGAAGAAGAGGTTCAAGCCGTTGGTGGCAGCGCGCTTCTCCGCGCGCGTCTGGCGATCGATTCCGAGCAGCGTACGCCACATGCGCGCAGAATGGCAGGTGAGGGCAGACGCGCCAAGCAGCGCTTCACGAGATCGCGTCGGCTGCCCCGGGTCATTTCTGGCGCTTCGCGATGCGGTTTAACGCGGCGGACGTTTCGTCACACCAATGGAGAAGCGCGCGGCTGATGTGCTTTCCATAACTGACTGTCATCAACCAGTAGGGAAGATTCGGATTACCTGCATTGTCTTGGGTGATCTGCTTTTCGACCGCGGCATACTTCTGGAGCAGCCCAGTCTGCAGCTCGCGGAAATGCTCGATGTGCGCGATGTTCGCCTGGGCCGGAATCTCTTCGCCGAAGAACAGTTTCAGCAGAAACTCGTTGCGCTGCACTTTCGGCGTGGAGCCTTCAAGCAGCCAGCGGCGCAGCTCTTTGCGACCTTTCGCGGTCAGAGCGTAGACGTGGCGATCCGGTTTGCCGGCTTCGCTCTCGACCGATTTCGTAACGAGCTTGTCGGCGATCAGCTTTTTCAGCACGGGATAGATCTGGCCGTAACTCTCCGACCAGAAATTGCTGATGCTGGTCTCGACCTCCTTCTTGATGTCGTAGCCGGACATGGGCGCGATGCTCAGCATCCCGAGGATCGCGTATTTGCTCTTCACCTCCCTCATAAGATAAATTGACCGAGGCTATATCTTAGTGATATATGGCTGCATGATACCGGCCGTGGTCGAGGGTTCTCGGTCAGCCTCTATCGCGAACAGGAAGGCTGAACATGGATGGCATCTTCAAAGTGACTCTCATCATACACATCCTCTTCGGCAGCGTCGCTTTGTTCGTCGCGCCGGCTGCGATGATGACCGGCAAGGGCGGGGCGTGGCATCGCCGCTGGGGTAAGGTCTTCTTCTGGGCGATCACGGGTGTGGCGATCACGGCGGTCGTGCTCTCGGTGATCCGCTCCGGCCTGTTCTTTCTGCTCGTCGCGGTGTTCAGCTTTTATCTGGCGCTCACCGGGTATCGCATCCTCTATCGCAAAACGGCGGAGCAACGTGCCGGCAAAGTCGACTGGACAGCAGCCACCGCCATGATCCTCGGCAGTCTTGGGTTAATCGCACACGGCGTTTACGGGATGCTGACTTCCAACTTCGGAGTCGTCGCGATTGTTTTCGGCGTGATCGGTCTCTGGCTCGCGGCTTCTGACGTGCGCGAGTTTCTTCATCATCCGGCGGACAAGATGGCGTGGTGGTACAGTCACATGACGCGTATGATCGCCGCCTATATCGCGACCGTGACGGCGTTCTCCGTCGTGAACATGAAATTCCTGCCGCAGGTCACGCGCTGGCTGTGGCCGACGGTGATCGGGACAGCGGGGATCGTGATTTGGACGCGATATTACCGCAGGAAGTTTGGTGGTCGCCGCGCCGCTAGAAGTGTGGCTGTGGCTGTTGTGTGAGATCGATCGACAGTGCCGTTTTTGAAGACGCGTGCCGGTGCGAATCAGGAAAGCAGGAAAGCAGGAAAAGAAGCAGTGATTTCCAGAGCAGAGACTACAAACCGGTATCTGCTTCGCGAGCGGTGACGCTGCGGAGACGGTGCCGAAGCCCGCTCGCCTTCCTGCTTTCCTGAATTCATTCACGCGGCGCCGCTGGGCCGCCTGGGATCAGAAGATGAACCGCTGTCGGTCTGCTTCCGGGATCCCGACTTCCGCGAGTTTCGGATGCGTATCGTAGCGGCAATCCGCGATCGCTTTATACTCCGCGTCCTGCACCGCACGCGGTTTGCGGCTGTTTGCTTCGCCCAGTTGCTTGAGTTCGCCGGAGAGGCGCAGGAGCAGAAAGTTGCTGGCGGGCGCGGCAGCTCGCACCGCCTCGTCGGACGTGCCGTAGTTGCTAATCACGTACATGGAGCGCAACTCGAGAGAATCGATGCCATACCGAGCGAGTGCCTTCTGCGCGAATGGGCTCTGCAGCGGCGAGAAGAAGAATTGTGCGTCCTCATCAGCATCGATCGCCGCCTCAACGATGCCTTTGCAGTAACTGCAAATTCCGTCGTAACACATGATGTGTTGGCCGAGGTAGGCGGACTCATCGGGGTTTGACTCAGCGGCTTGCTCTAATCGGCTGGTCGGGTCGGGTGCAAGGATTGCGCTCATGCATCAACGTAGCCGGCCGCACGCGCGGCGAAAGCACCGCCTTTTCATCCCTCCGCGTGCGAAGCTGCTCCCCGGGGCAAGGGTGCGACTTCGTGGCCGCTCGGCAGAGAGTTGCCGCTAGGCCGAGTTGGCCAGCGCGCGCCGCAGCTCTTCGATGCGCGTCGCAGGTTCGCCATACGTCGCGCGGTAGTCTTCGATGCTGCGCAGGATCACTTCCGACGCTGCCTCGCGGCCGTAGACTTCCGCGATCTCGACGCGGCGGTGGCCTTCGCCGGGGAGCTCTTTGTAGCTCAGGAAGTAATGCTTCAAGCGATCGATCAGGCCTGGCGGAGCGTCGGCGATGTTCGCGATGTGGCCGTAGCTGACGTCGGACTCGAGCACGGCGATGATTTTGTCGTCGGCTTCGTTGCCATCGATCATGCGGAAGCCGCCGATCGGCACCGCGCGGACGATGAAGTCGCCGTGCGCCGCGGGTCGCTCCGTCAGCACGCAGATGTCGAGCGGATCGCCATCGCCGCGGATGGAGCTGCGTCCGGTGCTTTCTTCGCAGAGCCGCGCGACTGCCTCACCGCAGAAGGTTTGCGGGATGAAGCCGTAAGGCGTCGGACACATGCTCGAGAAACGCTGCGGGCGATCGACGCGCAGATGGCCGGAAGGTTTATCGAGCTCGTACTTCACCGCATCGGTCGGAACGATCTCGATGTAAGCGTGGACGATTGCGGGCGTCTCCGGGCCAGGCGTCACGCCATGCCACGGATGCGCTTTGAACAGCTTCGCCAGGAGATCGTTGAGCGCTTTGTTCGTCGGCATCGTCCGCTAGCGTTCCAGAACGGCCGCTGCCCGGAAAGCACGAACGCCAATCGCGCAGGAACGCGCGGACGGGCAAACCGAGCGTGAAATCCGATTGCAAGATAATGATCCGCTCTTTCCTCTTCGTAGTCGCAATCAGTTTCTCAATTTCCGCAGCGGCATTCGCGAACGACAACGTGCGCGCAGTGCAGACGAAGCTGAAAGCCGACGGCTTTTACTTCGGCGAAGTGGATGGCGCCTTTAGCAGTGACCTGTCCGCCGCGATGACGCGCTACCAGATCCGCAATGGCCTGGAGGTGAGCGGCCAGCTCGACGAGGAGACGAGCAAAGCCCTCGGAGCCGCGCCCGCGGTAACCACGACGACTGCGACGAGCACAACCACAACTTCGGCGGCGCCGGCGGAGGGGGCACCGACGTCGGAGACCTGGCGTCGGCTGCGCAAAAGCGACGAGGCGTTCCTGACGAAGATGAATGCAGGGCAGAAGCGATCGCCAGCCGCCACGCCGGCCCAGGCTGCAGCCGCGCCTGCCGTAGCGAGCGCGCCGCCTCGCTCCAACGCCGCACCCGCGACCACCCAAACCACAACGACGACCACCGAGACTACTGCTGCCGCACCAGCGACGGCTCCAGCTACGGCGCTCGTCCGCGAGCAATCAGACGATGCGACACTGACTCTCAGCACCGAGCGCCTGCGCGATTACATCGGCGCGTTTGTGCTCGCCGGATTGGACCCGCAAGTCGGCGCGGAGCTGGAGTTCTTCGCGGATCGCGTGCGCTATTACGATGAAGGCACAGTCGGCCGTGATGCCATCCGCCGCAGCTTGCAGAGCTATAATCAGAAATGGCCGCGTCGCCGTTTCTGGATTGCCGGTGACGTGACAGCCGAGCCGCAAAGCGATGGGCAACTACGTGTCACGTTTCCGCTCCGGTACGAGCTGAGCAACGGCGCGGAGCGCTCTTCCGGCAAGATCCAGAAGAGCCTCGTGCTCGAAGTTGCGGGCGAAGATCTGCAGATAGTCGCCGTCAACGAAACGAAGGCGCGGTAGCCGCCGGGACAACGCGGCGGCGGCTCATCTTCTTCAACCCGGGCCAGCACGCTAGCTGCGCAACGCGGGTGCATACACCCCCGCGCGCGCCGCGCTAGCGTGGAGGAGCCGAATTCGGTAGGCCATTGGGCTGCCCGAGCTGCCGAATGGATCTCTTCCGCGAGCTGAAGCGACGCAACGTCTACAAAGTAGGCGCCGCCTACGCCGTCGTGGCCTGGCTGCTGATCCAGATCGCCACCGCCACGTTCCCGGTGCTCGAGATTCCGAACTGGGCGACCAAGCTGGTGATCGCGCTCGTCGTGCCTGGCTTTCCCATCGCGCTGATCTTTGCCTGGGCTTTCGCGCTCACGCCGGAGGGCATCAAGCGCAGCGAAGACTGCCATGCTCGGCGTGCACGCACTTCTCGGCCGACGAGAGGAAGTGGAACGCGCCGTCGCAGCAAATATGGCGGCCCAGGAGAAGGACCGATGGACCGGCCCGTTCGCGGAAGAAGACGCTGCGCGCGCGTTCTGCCTTCTCGGAGATCACGAACGCTCGTTGGCGCTCCTCGAACAGCTTCTCGCGAAAGCATATGCCGACTGCGTGACACCGGCGTTGCTCCGACTCGACCCGGTCTGGGATCCGCTCCGGGAGCATCCGCGCTTTCAGAAGCTGGCGGCAGGGAAGCCATGAATCAGTGGCCTTCGTTTCTCGTCGGCGCGCGAGTACAGTTAGAAGGGTGAAGACGCTTGGAATCATTGGCGGCACGGGGCCGGAGTCGACGGTCGAGTATTACCAGCGGCTGATTACCGGTCATCGCAGCCGCCATCCGCATGGCCGCCCGCCGTCGTTGATCATCAACAGCGTCGACAACACCCAGCTGATCGAGTGGTTCACGGCTAACGAGCTCGGCCACGCGGTTGATTATCTGGCGCGAGAGATCGAGCGACTGGCTGCTGCGGGTGCGGACTTCGCGCTCGTCGCGGCGAATACGCCGCATCTCGTCTTCGACGAGTTGCAGCAGCGCGTGCGTCTGCCATTGCTCAGCATCGTGGAAGCGACCGCCGACTGCGCGGCCGATGCCGGACTGCGACGCCTCGCTCTCTTCGGCACGCGCTTCACGATGGCGGCGCCGATGTTCCCGGATGCGTTCAGCCGACGCGGGCTCACAATTGTTGTGCCGAATGCCGACGAGCAGGTGTTCATCGATGCGAAGTACTTTGGCGAGCTGTTCGTCGGGATCATCCTGGACGAGACGCGCTCGGCGCTGCTCGAGATCGTCAAAGCGATGAAGCAGCGTGATGAAGTCGACGGCTTGATCCTCGGCGGCACCGAGCTGTCGCTCATCCTGCGCGAGCCGACGGCTGCGGGTCTCCCAGTGCTCGACACAACGCAGATCCACGTCGATGCCGCGATCGAATGGTTGCTGCGCGAATGAGCGCGGGATCAGCTCATTTACGCGAGCGCTTCAAAGCCGGCTCGCTCAGAATAGCGGCGCCACCCGAACTGCAGCAGCATCGCGGATAGCGCCTCGGCCGCGAGACCGACCACCGCACCCGCGGCCACGTCGAGCGGCCAATGCGCACCTTTGGCGACACGGCTGATGCCGATACCCACGGCGGCTACTCCGGCGGCCGCGCCGACCGCCGGAAAGCTGCGCGACAGAGCGCGCGCTGCTGCAACGCTGCCGGCGGTGTGACCTGATGGAAAGGATTGCTCCTCCTTTTCTTCGGAGCCGCCGGCGTCCGCCTTGTAGTCGCCGTCATCGAGCAGCACATGCGGGCGGCTGCGGTGCACCAAAGCTTTCACGAGGCGCTTGCTGAGATCAGCTGCACCGATCGCGACCAGCATGGAAATGCCGCTGCCGGGCAGCCGTCGCTCCCGCGCCGCGAGGCCAGCGACGAGTAGCGCAGCGGACAAAACATAGAGCGGTCCCTGATCGCCAATCTCGCCTGCTCGCGCGGCCGCTTTGACCAGCGGAGACTCGCGCTCGCTCGCCAGCTTTTTGCCGAGTTTGACGTCCGCCCTCTCCACCTTCGACGCGGCGGGAGGATCGTCGGCGTCTGGCTGTGTGGCGTCGGTCAGCATACGTGCCGACGGTGCGCCTGCTCGGCAGCACCGTCGAGGAGAGTCTTGCCCGCCACTACTTCGCGTCTTTGAGCACGAAGCTGCCGTCACGTTCTGCAGCAATGACGGACCAGCCTTCCTTCAACTCCAGCGTCCAGCCGTCGCCCTCGATGTCGCGGCCGTCGGCTTTTGGCGGTGCCGCCACCGTGATCTTTCTGAAGTCGCTGCTCATCAACGCACCGCCGCGCGAGACGGTGAGA
>CADCTA010000117.1 GCA_902805675.1 uncultured Chthoniobacterales bacterium
CGCAGCTGACGATGCGTACCTTCCACATCGGTGGAACGGCTTCGCAGACCTTCAAGCAGCCGATCATCAAGGCGAAGAACGACGGAACGATTCAGTTCAACGAGCTCCGCACTGTCCAGGCACTGGACGGCAGCTGGATCGTGCTGAACAAGAACGGCTCGATCGGGGTGCACAACTCCGAAGGCCGCGAGCTCGAGCGTTACAACGTCGTCATCGGTTCGGTTATCTCGAAGGCCGATGGCGGCCCAGTGAAGAAGGGCGAAACGTTCGTGCAGTGGGATCCGTACAACGTGCCGATTCTCACCGACAAGACCGGTAAGATCGAGTTCCGCGACATGATCGCGGGCGTCACGATCAAGCGCGACGTCGATGAAGCGACGGGCCTGATGGGCACGGTCATCATCGAGCACAAAGAGGATCTGCATCCGCAGATCGTCGTGGTCGGCGACAAGAAGGAGATCCTCGCGAGCTACTCGATTCCAGCCGGCGCTCACGTCATTGTGGACGAAGGCCAGAAGATCCAGGCCGGTGCATTGCTCGCCAAGACACCGCGTAAGGTTGCGAAGACGAAGGACATCACGGGCGGTCTGCCGCGCGTGGCTGAGCTCTTCGAAGCTCGCCGTCCGAAGGACTCTGCCGAGATCGCGAAGATTGACGGCGTCGTCGACATGGGTGGCACCGTTCGCGGCAAGCGTCGTCTCATTGTCAAAGACACCGAGACCGGCGCCGAGGAAGAACACCTCATCCCGCTGACGAAGCACATCATCGCGTTCAAGGGCGACTTCGTGAAGAAGGGCCAGCAGCTGACCGAAGGTCCAGTTGTCCCGCACGAGATCCTCGAGGTCTGCGGACCGCAGGATCTACAGGAGCACCTCGTCAACGAAGTGCAGGAAGTCTACCGCCTCCAGGGCGTGGAGATTAACGACAAGCACATCGAGATCATTGTGCGGCAGATGCTGCGCAAGGTGAAGATCACCGACCCGGGCGACACCTCGTTGCTCTGGGGCGACCAGATCGACCGCCTCGATTTCGAGAAGGAAAACGCCACGGTCGTGGAGCAGGGCGGCAAGCCTGCGGAAGCGACCCCCGTGCTGCTCGGTATCACCAAGGCTTCGCTCGAGACGGACAGCTTCATCTCGGCGGCATCGTTCCAAGACACAACGCGGGTGCTCACCGAAGCGGCAACGCTCGGCAAGGTCGATCGCCTGCGTGGCTTCAAGGAGAACGTCATCATGGGTCACCTGATCCCTGCGGGCACCGGCTTCCCAGCCGTCCGCGAGATCAAGCTCGTCGAGCTGGGCGAGCAGGTCGGCACGTCGTTGATGGACGAGCCGGACGCGCAGCCAGCGCTTGGGTAACAAGAAGCCCAACTAAAATGTCGAATGGCGAATTGGCGAAAGCTGATTCGCCATTCGCGTTTTAAGGTCAAACCACATGTCTATCGCAACGAAGACGGGGGACGCCGGTGAGACGTCGCTGATGTATGGGCGACGTGTGCCGAAAAGCGATCCACGCGTTGATGCATACGGATGCGTCGATGAGCTCAATGCGGCGCTCGGCTTGGTGCGCGTAACGGCAAACGATCCGTTCATCGCTGATCACGTGCTCGCGATCCAGAAGGAGCTCATCACCGTAATGGGCGAGCTCGCGACTGCGCCCGAAGACCTGCCGCGCTACACGAAGGACGGCTACGGCCTCACCACGGCATCGATGGTGGACGGTCTCACAGCGGTTGTGGACGACCTCGAGAAGAACAAACTCGTGAACTTCAAAGGCTGGGCGATCCCGGGCAGCACCATGGTCTCGGCAGCGCTGGACATAGCGCGGACAACTTGTCGTCGGGCTGAGCGCCGGGTTGCGGATCTCGGTGCGAGCGGCTCGCAGGTGAACCCTGAGATCCTGCGTTATCTCAATCGGCTGTCCGATCTCTGCTGGCTCCTCGGCCGATACGTAGAGAAGCTTCAGCAGCCAGAGGCGTAGGGCTACATCACACGATCGAGGAGCGGTTCACCCGCGGTGAACCGACTCAAGTTAGCGATGAAGTGAGCTACGAACCTTTCATGCTCGTCGCTGTGACCACCCGCAGTGTGCGGAGTGATGTAGCAACGCGGAGCGGTCCAAAGCGGATGCTCCGGCGGCAGCGGTTCGGGAACCGTCACGTCGAGGTAGGCCGCTCCGAGCTGATCCTGCTGCAAGGCAGCGAGTAGCGCCTCCTGATCGACCGTGCTGCCGCGACCGACATTGTAGAAGATCGCGCCCGGCTTCATCGCTGCGAAGCGAGCGGCGTTCATGAAGTGCCTGGTTGTGTCACCTTCTGGCAGCGTATTCACGACGTGATCTGCCTCAGGCAGCGCCTCCTCGACCTCATCTTCTCGGATCGTACACACCACGTCGGCACCTGTCGGCCGGCGACGGACGGCGCTGATGGTCATTCGGAACGGCTGCACTAATTCGACCAAGCGTCTGGCGATTGCGCCATAGCCGAGCAGCAGCATGCGCTGGGCGGTCAACAGGCGCGAGGCGACACGCAGTGGCTCCGTATTCCATGAGCGCTCCGTTAGCTGCATCTGGTATGTCCACATCAGCTGCCGCGCGTGCGCGAGCATGAACGCGAAGAGATGCTCGGCGCATGGCTCCGCATAGACTTGCGAGCTGTTGGTCAGCATCGCGCCGCGCGCCGCTAGCGCCTTGCGGAACTCTGGCGTGTCGTAGCGCGCATATCCTGCGCTCGTGAGATGCACCCAGCGCAGCCGTTCCGCTTGCATCACCGTCTGCGGATCTGGCTGGCCGAACGCGGCGTCAGCTTCGAGCAACGCCGGGTCAGGCGGACCGGCGTCCAAGTTGTACGTCGCGACGGGCGAGAAGACGAGGCGATGCGGCTTGCTTCCTTCGATCAACAGGTTCCGCGCGGTTTCAGACACCTGCGGATTGCACCAGATCGTGAGCGGTGTTTTAGACATTGCGGGTTCGGGTCACGACTACGTGTGCCACGGCAATTTCGCGCCGCAAATAGAGGTTGCCAGTCTCTGGCCGGTGTAGCATCTTCCCGGCTCGCTGCGCCCGGCGCAGTGCCCACGTATTCTGTATGGCGACAATGACTGAATTAGTACCTGAACTGCTCGAAGCCGGCGTCCATTTTGGACACCAGACGAAGCGGTGGAATCCGAAGATGAAGCCGTTCATCTTCGAGCAGCGCAACCAGATCTACATCATCAATCTCGATGAGACGGTGAAGCAGCTGCAGCGCGCGACCGATTACCTGCAGGAAGTCACACGGCGCGGGGGCAAGATTCTGTTCGTCGGCTGCAAGAAGCAGGCGCAGGAAGCTGTGAAGGAAGCCGCGACTGCGTGCGGACAATTTTACGTGAACCAGCGCTGGCTCGGCGGAACGCTGACGAACCTCGCCACGATCCGAAAGAGCATCGCCCGTTTGAAGTACATCGAGGACATCGAGAAAGCGCCCGAGTTCAAGAAGATGGGCAAGCAGGAGCTCGCAGCTCTCGGCCGTGAAGGTGCGAAGCTGCGCCGCAATCTCGATGGCATTCTCGAGATGCAGAAGCTGCCGGACGCCATGGTCGTCATCGACACCACGCGCGAGTTCAACGCGGTGCTCGAAGCAAAGCGGCTTGGCATTCCGACGGTAGCGATCGTCGATACGAACGCTGATCCGGAGATCATCGACTACCCGATCGCCGGCAACGACGACGCGATCCGCGCGATCCGCGTGGTGCTTCAGAAGTTGGTCGACTCCATCGTCTCCGCGACCGGCGAAGCGCGCGTGCGCGAGCAGGTGGAGATGGCTGGCGTCTCGGCTTAGCCGAGCCGAGCCGTAGCGCGTCCGATCAGCAGCGGCGACGCAAATGCGTCGTTCCGCACTCATTCATTTCAAACCCGAACCCACCTATTCCCATGGCCGACATCGATCCCAAACTCGTTAAGCAGCTTCGCGAAAAGACGAACGCTGGCATGATGGACTGCAAGCGCGCGCTGACCGAATCGGGCGGCGATCTTGAGAAGGCGGAAGCGGCGCTGCGCACCAAGGGCATCGCCAGTGCAGGCAAAAAGGCGAGCCGCGCCACCAAGGAAGGCATTGTCGCTTCCTACATCCATCTGCAGGGGAAAGTCGGCGTGCTCGTGGAGGTGAACTGCGAGACCGACTTCGTGGCGAAGAACGAGAACTTCCGCGAGTTTGTGAAGGACATCACGCTGCACATCGCGGCGGCGCATCCGCAGGTTGTCACGCGCGAGGAAGTGCCGCAGAAGCTGGTCGAATCAGAGCGCGCGATCTACGAAGGCCAGGTGCAGGGCAAACCCGCGAACGTGATCGACAAGATCGTGGCCGGTAAGCTCGACAAATTTTACAGCACGGTGTGTCTGATGGAGCAGGGGTTCATCAAGAACCCCGATCAGACGATCAAGGAACTCGTCGCGACGAAGATCTCCGAGTTGGGCGAGAACATCGTCATCCGTCGGTTCACCCGCTACTCGGTGGGCGAGGCGATTGCCGGCGAAGCTCCTGTGTCGGCTGATGCCGAGCAGGCGGCCTAACGAGTCTCGGAAACCGAAGCGACGCACCTGCGTCGGTTGCTGATTACGGCACGCGCAAATGCGCGTCTCCGAACGTTTTCACTGTGGCGCAATGGCGCGCCGAGCCGATGCGAATTTCTCGCGGGCTTTCACCACAAACTGGAGAACAGATAGAAAATGGAATCACTAGACGAATTGCTGGCAGAAGAACTGAAGGACATCTACAGCGCGGAGAAGCAGCTGCTGCGCGCGCTGCCGAAGATGGCGAAGAAGGCTTCTGCACCCGAACTGAAGACCGCTCTGCAGGAGCACACCGAGATGACACAGCGTCAGATCGAGCGGCTCGAAGACGTGTTCGAAGCGCTCGGTAAGCCGGCGAAGGCAAAGACCTGCAAAGCGATGAAGGGCCTGCTGGAAGAGGCGACCGAAATCATGGAGGAGGATGCGTCTGACGCGGTCCTCGACGCCGGCATCATCGCTGCCGCGCAGAAGGTTGAGCACTACGAGATCGCCAGCTACGGCACCGTCCGCACGTGGGCGCGTCTTTGTGGTCAGGAAGAAGCAGCGAACCTGCTCCAGGAGACGCTCGACGAGGAGAGCCAGACTGATGAGCGGCTGACTGAGCTCGCCGAGAGCATCGTGAATCCTCGTGCCGAAGAAGGCGGAGACGTTGAGGAAAGCTCCGCCGGCGGCTCGAAGAAGAGCGGCAGCAAGAAATCGAGCGGTGCAAAAAAGAGCAGCTCGAGCAAGAAGACTGGCGGCAGCAAGTCGCGCCGGTAGTCTCGCAAAATAGAATTACACGAACGCCACCGCAGTCCGCGCGACTGCGGTGGCGTTTTCGTTTGTAGTAGTGGAGGTGCGGTCGTGATAGACCGGGTCAAGCGATGGGCCTGAAGGAATACAAACGTAAGCGCAATTTCGGCGTGACCGCGGAACCCGCTGGCGGCAAGCCTTTGCCGAAGGCCGTGAAAGGTGCGTCGCGCTTCGTCATTCAAAAGCACGATGCGACGCGGCTGCACTACGACTTTCGGTTGGAAATGGAAGGCGTCCTGAAGTCGTGGGCTGTGCCCAAAGGGTTGCCTTGGGGAAAAGGCGAGAAGCATCTTGCGGTCGAAGTCGAAGATCACCCGGTCGAGTACGAGACCTTCGAAGGCGTCATCCCGAAGGGGCAATACGGGGGCGGCACGGTGATGGTGTGGGATCGCGGGACGTACTACGTCTACGGCGAGGATCCGCTGCAGGCGCTGAAGGACGGCCGAATGCACATCGTTCTCCACGGGGAGAAGGCGCATGGCGAATGGGCATTGATTCGCACGCGCATGGACGCGGACAAGCCGCAGTGGCTGTTGCTTAAAGCGACGGAGAGCCTGCCGCCGATTTCGAAGAAGCTCGACGATCAGTCGGTGAAAACCGGCCGCACGATGCAGCAGATCGCGGATGAGCGGGATGCGGAGTGGCAGTCGAACCGCGGTGAGGCTGCGGAAGAGCGGGAGCGGCGATCAGCGGCAAAGGACAAGAAGAAGACGCCTGCAAAATCGCCGTCGCGGCGCACCAAATCTGCCGCAGTGAAGAGTGATCTTGCTGCTGAGTTGAAGGAGCTGCCAGCCGGCAAGCCGCGCTTTGTAGTTCCGATGAAGCCGAAGCTGCTCGAAGAAGCACCGACGGCTGGTGATTGGGTTTACGAGCTGAAGTTCGATGGCTTTCGCATCGTTGCGGTAAAGAATGGCGACAAGGTGAACCTCGTTTCGCGCAACGGGAATGAACTCGCGGCGCGGTTTCCCGAGACCGCCGATGCTGTCCGCGCGTTGCCGGTGAACGACTGCGTGATCGACGGCGAAGTGGTCGCGCTGGATGAGCAGGGCCGCTCGTCATTTCAGCTCCTGCAAGGCGTTGAGATGGAAAGCCGCCGATCGCCGACCTACTACTACGTTTTCGATCTCCTGCAGGCGGAAGGAAGATCGCTTACAGGTCAGCCGCTCGAGTTCCGGAAGGAAATGCTCCAGCGCCTGTGCGGCGATGCCGGCGAGGCGATCCGCTACTCCGGCGATGTCGGCAGCGACGCGGAGCCGTTGCTGAAGCAAGTGCAGCAACTCGGGCTCGAGGGTTTGATCGGCAAGCAGCGCGGCTCGGTCTACGAAGAGGACCGGCGCAGCGGCCTGTGGATCAAATTGAAGGTGCTGAATCAGCAGGAGTTCGTGATCGGCGGATACACGCCGCCGGGCGGATCTCGGAAGCACTTCGGCGCGCTGCTCGTCGGCTACTACGAAGGGAAGAAGCTGTTGTTCGCCGGCAAAGTGGGGACCGGCTTCAACGCGAAGTTGCTGGCTGCGCTGCACAAGCAATTCAAAGCGGAAGAGCGTGCGGATTGTCCGTTTGCGGATCTGCCATCGAAGCAAGGCGGCCAGTGGGTGCAAGGCATTACGCCTGCGATGATGCGCAGGTGCACGTGGGTGAATCCTGTGTTCGTCTGCCAGCTGAAGTTCGCCGAGTGGACGCGCGACGCGAAGCTGCGGCAGCCGGTGTTCCTCGGAATGCGGGAAGACAAGGACGCGCGCCAGGTCACACGGTCGGCGTGAGGCTACTTCACACGCTTGCCGTGTTTCACAATGACATCGACGCGCTGCAGCACGTCGATGTGGCGCAGCACGTCGCCTTTGACTGCGATAATGTCGGCGAACTTGCCCGCGCTGACTGAGCCGTAATCCTTGTCGACCTTCATCTGCACGGCCGGCCAGTAGGTGGCCGCGCGCAAAGCAGTCATCGGATCGACGCCGAGGTGATTGACCCATGCCTCGAGCTCGTGCCAGGTCGAGTTGCTGTGGAACTTCATCGGGATCCCGCTGTCGGTGCCGATGAGCAGGACGACGCCGGCGTCCTGTAGCTGCTTGAACTTTGTCTTCACCGTCTTCGCGCGGAGCGGCGTGATCTGGTAGTAGGCAAGCTGGCCGGGTTGCGCGAGGGAGCGCTTGATGTCCGCGACGATGTCTGCTGGGACGCCGACCTGCCACGCGGGATCGTCGAGCTGCTCGGGATTTTGGATCAGGTGCTCGTAGTTGATGAAGCCCTCGATCGTCGGGCACCAGAAGAGCGGGCCGAGGCTCATCTTCGCGGTGCGTTCGGCGAGCGCCTTCAGGACGTCGTCGGGGTAACCAGGCGACGTCGCCAGGCCGGTGTGCTCGAAGCAATCGGCGCCTGCGGCGAGGCCGCGCCGAATCTCTTCCGGGCGGTGCCCGTGCGCCACGACGGGAAGCTTCCGCGCGTGCGCTTCGTCGACGATCGCTTTGACTTCGTCCGGCGTCATCTGGTCTTGGTCGATCAGCTTGATGATGTTCACGCCGGCGTCTGCCAGCTGTTTCACCTTCGCTTTTGCGTCAGCCACGCCTTTGATGCCCCAGCGGAATTGCTCGGTGCCGGGATAGGGCTCGTGCTGGAGGAACGGCCCCGAGACGTAAAGCGTTGGGCCGGGAATGTCACCGCGTTTGATGCGCTCGCGGACTTCGATGCTCTCCTTGAGCGGCGCACCGAGGTCACGAGCGCTCGTCACGCCGGCCATCAAGAGCTGCTGCGCGGCGGCTGGCATGATCTCGCTGCCGAAGCGCGTCGGGTATGTCTTGTCCCAGTGCTCGTAGTTGCTGTGGCCGAGCAGCATCGTGTGGACGTGGCAATCCCACAGCCCGGGCAGCACCGACATGCCTTCGGTGGAGATCACCTCTGCGTCGGGCGGCACTGCCAAAGAGCCGACGCTGCCGACGGCGGTGATTCGCTCGCCTTCGATGAGGATGACGCTGTTCGCGAGCGGCGGACCTCCGAAGCCGTCGATAAGGCGGCCGCCGACCAGAGCGACGGTGCGAGCTGGTGAGGGAATTGTGAGCGCGAGCGACAGGAACGCCGCGAGCGCAAATGGCCGGAGCTTCATGGAGGCGATGCTAGAGGCGCTCTGGTTGCGAAGACAAGATGATCGTCGGCTGACATTCAGCTTGTTGGCGAAGTCCGCGCACCGATATTGGCGCGATGAAAATGAAGGTCATCGTGACGCCGAAAGCAGCGGTGCTGGACCCGCAAGGCGCTGCCGTGCTCGAAGCGATGCAACACCTCGGGATGCCCGGTGTTCGCAGCGTGCGGATCGGGCGTTATCTGGAGATCGACGTCGACGGCAATGAGGCTGAAGTCGAGCCGCGACTGCATGAGCTTTGCCGCGATCTGCTGTCGAATCCGGTGATCGAGGATTACGAGCTCGCCAAAGCGGAGGAGGGGAAGAAGTGAAGTTCGGCGTCGTTCAGTTCCCCGGCTCGAACTGCGACCAGGATTGCGTCGGCGCGATCAACAGCCTCGAAGGTGCGACAGCGGAGTTTGTCTGGCACAAAGAGACGAGCCTGGACGCATACGACGCGATCGTGCTTCCTGGCGGTTTTTCCTACGGCGATTACCTGCGCTGCGGCGCGATCGCGCAGTTCTCGCCGATCATGCAAGCGGTCATCAAAGATGCGGCGGCGGGGAAGCTCGTCATCGGCATCTGCAACGGATTTCAGATTCTCTGCGAGGCCGGCATGCTGCCGGGCGCGCTGGTTCGCAATCGCTCGTTGCGCTTCGTGTGCGACATGGCGACGACGCGAGTGGAAGTGCCGCATTCGCCATTCACGATCGGCTGTCCTGAAGGAACGCTCCTGCGGCTCCCCGTCGCGCATGGAGAAGGGTGCTTCTACGCGGATGAGGAGACGCTGCGTGAGTTGAAGCAGAACCGCCAGGTGGTGTTGAGGTACGTTGATTCGAACGGAAACGCTGTGCCCGAAGCGAACCCGAACGGCTCCGTTGAGAACATTGCCGGCATCTGCAATGCGCAGCGGAACGTCTTCGGTTTGATGCCGCACCCTGATCGTGCCTGCGACCCGCGACTCGGGAGCGGCGACGGCGTGAAGATCTTCCGCTCGATGATGGAAGCAGTCGCGCATGAAGGCGCGCAGGCGGCGTAGCGCCACCTCGGGCTAGCGAAACTTGGAGGCGGCGCGCCTTCTGCCGCTCCCGCGTGCCTCCCGGCTAATGCGCCAGCGGTTTGTTGCAGCGCAACGCCCGATCATCCCCGGAGTGATCCAAGATGACGGTGTTAACCGGCCGAATCTGCGAATGCCTGTTGAGTGTCAGCCGAACACCCGAAGTGTCAGTCATGTAACACTTGTGTCATCATTCATTACACGTTTTTAAGGGTGTCAGAAGCCTTTGCCCCGTAGAAACGCCGCGGCATCTGGATTGCTCCCTAACTGGCACAACCTCAATCCTATGCTCCTACAAAAAACCCTGCACATGAGTCAGTCGCTCGCGGAATGCAAAAGCCGCCTGGCGAGTATCCAGTCTTATCGTCGGCAGTTCGTCATGGTGACCAAGGCTACCGTGACGTCGTCGAAGACGGTCGACTTCAGTTTCCGCGGCCCGCTCGGCTTTGAAGCCCGGACCGTTCTGCTGGCCGCTGACAGTGACAGCGCGGATCAATTCGCGTTCGAGTCGACCGGGGGCAACATCGACCTGATGGGGTTAGTAGATTTTAGCGAGATCAAGCCGAACTGCACCGAGGTGACGCTCGCGGTGCATTACGAGATCAAGAACACGATGTTCGCATGGCTTGATCGCCGCTTCCGTTTCGTCGACAAATTCGTGACGTCGGAACTCCGCAGCATTCGCGCACATTTCGAAGGCGTCGCGGCGCCAGTGGCAGAGCGCCCGGCGATGTTCCCATCGCTCGAGACAGCGACGGCTTAGTTTTTCAGAGGCAGTTAGGTTGCAAAAGGCGCGGGGTGAGTGCTCCGCGCCCTTTTGCTGTACTGATCAGGCGATCCGCACCGCTCGCGTCTTGTCCAGGCGCAGGGTCTGGCCGGGTTGAAGCGAAAGGGTTGCCTTCGGGTCCGCCAATTTCACGCCGTCGAGTTGCACGCTGCCTTGTTCGATCAGTCGGCGCACGTCTCCGCGGGAGCGCGTTGTTGCAAACGCCTGAGCGTACGCTGCAGCTACCACGGTGACCGCATCGGCCGCCTCGCTGCGAAACTCTGGAAGCTCTGCGTCTGAGAGCCGTTTCTCGCTGAAGCGCGCGTTCCATTCTTCGGCCACCTTCTGCGCCGCGTCCGCCGAGTGGTACATCTGCACGATCTCGGCTCCGAGCTGCTTCTTCGCTTCGAGCGGGTGCAGGTCGGCCGGCAGCTCGCGCCCGAGCAGAAGCGTGTAGTAGCGCGCCATCAGCTCATCCGAGATGCTCATCAGCTTGCCGAACATGTCGGTCGCGCTCTCGTTCAGCGCGACGTAGTTGCCTAGGCTCTTGCTCATCTTCTTCACGCCATCGAGCCCCTCGAGGAGCGGCATCAACAGGACGACTTGTTGCGGCAGGTCTTCGTGTTTTTGAAAATCGCGACCGACGAGGATGTTGAACAGCTGATCCGTGCCGCCGAGTTCGACATCTGCCTGCACCATGACGGAGTCCCAGCCCTGCATGATCGGGTATTGAATCTCGTGGGCGTGAATCGGCTGCTGTTGATCCATCCGCTGGCGGAAGTCCTCGCGCTGCAGCATCTGCTGAAGCGTGACGAAGCTGTTCAGCCGGATGATCTCCTCGAACTGCATCTTCTCGAACCACTCGCCATTGTAGATGGTCCGCGTCTTCGCGGGATCGAGGATCTTGAATGCCTGCTCGCGATACGTCTTCGCATTGGCGGCGACTTGATCGCGCGAGAGCTGGGGACGCGTCACTGACCGCCCGCTCGGGTCCCCGATCATGGCTGTGAAATCCCCGAGGATCAGCACGGCCTGATGCCCGAGATCCTGAAACTCGCGCAGCTTGCGCAGAGCAAGCGTGTGACCGAGGTGCAGATCGGGGCTGGTGGGATCGACCCCAAGCTTTACCCGCAGCGGACGGCCGAGCGCGAGCTTCTCCCGCAGCTCCGACTTGCTGATGATGTGCGCAGCACCACGGGTGAGAAGGTCGAGCGCCTCGTCAGGTTGCATGGAGCACGTTAACGCGGACGACCGTGCTCCGCGCTACTTGTTCTTGTTCAGGAGCTCGCGAACCTGGTCGATCGTGAGCGGCTGATCCTTTTGGCTGAGAGCTTTCTGGCTCTTGCCCTGGATCAGAAAGGGGCGTGTGCCGGAGAACTCGGAGGTCTCGGCAGATTTGTCAGCTTCTCGAGCCGTCTGCGCGGCGCGGTATGCTGCCGTCGAGTAGGGGGCGTCTGTCTTCGCGATCTCCGTGCGAGTCGTGACGGGCGCCTGCGCGTCCTGAAATCGGGAGGACTTCGTGCCGAATGCCTTGGTGCGGAATGTTCCGGCCGAGAACTGCTTTTCGGCGCGCCGATCGGCAACGTAGAAGGTCTTCGACGGCGCCTGCTTGGTCGACGTGGTGCCGCGGACGACGAACTCCTTCTGCTGAATGGGACTCTGAAGCGACATGTCCGGTTTCAGCAAGCGATCCATGAGCTTGCGTTCCTGTTCTTGAGCGTTCGCTACGCCGATGAGGCTGGCTCCCACCAGGCAGCATGTCAGGGTCGCGCGCACGGCTCGGAGGGTGCGAATCGCACTTTCGATTGTAAAGGAAATAGTCGGTGCGCAGGTGCCCGCTATAGTGACTGGGTGATGCTCGATGCTGCTCCGGACGAGGCGTTCATGCGTGAAGCGCTACGGCAGGCGGAAAAGGCCTTCAAAGCCGAGGAAGTCCCGATCGGTGCGGTGGTCGTGCGCGCCGGACGCGTCATCGCGAAGGCGTATAACCAGGTCGAAATGCTAAAGGATGCGACGGCCCACGCGGAAATGCTCGCGATCACTCAGGCCGAGGCAGCCGTCGGCGACTGGCGTCTGAACGACTGCGATCTCTACGTGACGAAAGAGCCGTGCGCGATGTGTGCTGGCGCGCTCGTTCATGTGCGAATGCGGCGGGTGATTTTCGGTTGTCCCGATGAGCGAAGTGGTGGCGCCGGTGGCGCGATTAATCTCCTCCAGATGCCGACGTTCAACCATCGGTGCGACATCAGCATGGGCGTACTCCAGCAGGAGTGCGCGAGCTTGTTGCAGAGCTTCTTTCGGGCCCGGCGCAATCCGGGCGGCGGCGCAGTGTGACCACCGTGTATGGCACGCGCATCCGCAGATCGACGTCGTCGCGCAGTGGAACGCGGTGTCCCCCTGGCGCTGCGCGTACGCACTTAGCGGCCGCTGGCGATCAGCGCTCCCGCGGGGCACGGGGCATGGCGGCGGTCACTCGTGAGGCGAAGAGCGGTGACGAAGCAGCCGCGAATCTATCATCCCAGCAACAGCGCTGGTCGCGGTGAGAGCGCCGCCGACGAAACATTGCTCTTCATCACGGCTCGCTCCTGTGCCGCATCGCGCTCGCGACAAGCAGCCAGCGCGGCGATCGAAAAGCAGATCTACGAAGATCGCCCTACGCTCGCGCCTGCTCGCTTTCGGCGCCGGGCCAGCAGGCATGCTTTTCGCAGAGCGCCGTCAGCGGCCGAGCGTTGCACGGGGCGGACAGCTCTGCTTCGGAACGGTGGCTGCCTCGCAAGGATTCGAACCTTGACAAAGAGATCCAGAATCTCTCGTGCTACCGTTACACCACGAGGCAAAATGCAGAGCCGAAGAGGTAAGGCGCTCTGGCGTTTTGTGCAAGTGGCAGGTCGTTCGGAGTCCGGTTCCGAATGTGAGCGGCGATGGCGGGCTCCTCTGCGCTTCGGGCGGACACGCTGACTCGCCCGCGCTGACGCAAGTTGTTGGCCGACACGAGCGCGGCGCGTCCGAGGCGCTAGCGCGGGGCGAGCCAGATCTCTGCGCCCTCGCGCGCAGCCTCGACTTCCATCGCCTTGCCACTTTCGACGACCAGCAGCCGCGCCCGCTGCAGCATGTCGTCGATCTTGTCGTCGTCGTGATTCGGATCGTGGTGGAACAGAATCAGCCGGCGCACGTTGGCTTCGATCGCCATGGAGACGACGCGGCTGAGGGAACCGTGGCCCCAGCCGATATGCTTCTGGTATTCCTCGTCCGTGTATTGCGTATCGATGATGAGCACGTCGGCGGCTTGCAGAAACTCGACCAGCTTCGCGCGCTCGGCCCTCGCGAATTCGCGCGCTTCGTCGAGACTCGTCTGGTCGCGCTCGGCGAGGTGCACCTTCAGTAGGTCATACGGTTCGTTGTCGGGGAAGAAGGCGATCGATCCTCCGCTCGTGAACAGCCGATAGCCGGCGCAGATCCCCGGGTGATTAGCAAACTTCGACGTCACCCGAACTTTGCCGATCGAGAACTCCATCTCTTTCAGCTCCTCGATGGCGATGTTGCTCGAGAGGTCGCGCAAGCTGACCGGGAAGAATTGCGTCTCCATTTGTCCGGCCAGGATGGCGGCCAGCCCCGCGCGCGCGCCTTCGTAGCCGCGGACGCGGATGCGGTTCTTTTCATTGTAAGCGGGGAGGAAGAACGGCAACCCCTGGATGTGGTCCCAGTGCGTGTGGGTGAGGAGCAGCGTGAGCCGGATGGGACGACCCGCAAATTCCTGCTCGAGTGACTGGCCGAGCGGACGGATGCCAGAGCCGGCGTCGAGGATGATGATCTCGCCATCCGCGCGGATCTCCACGCAAGTGGTGTTGCCGCCGTAGCGGACCGTCGCGGCGCCGGGCACCGGGATCGAGCCGCGCACGCCCCAGATCTTCACGCGCGTCGAAGGCGTATAGAACTCCGGAAACTCAGTGGCGGCGGATGGCGTCCGGGGCATGTCGGGCAGAACACGCGCAATCGTTGCGCTTAGTTGATCCCAGGTGATCGGCTTCACGAGGTAGTCGTCCGCCCCCGCATCGAGCGCGCTGGCGCGATCAACCCCGTAGTCGCGCCCCGAGATGACGATGATCTTCGTGGGCTGAAGTTTTTGGCGGATGGCTCGGCAAACCTGGAAGCCGTTCGCCTTGGGCATCAGCAGGTCGCAAAGGATAACATCAGGCCGCTGCTTCAGCGCGAGATCGATGCCGCTCTCGCCGTCGCCTGCCTCGTAGACGGTCCACTGCTCACGTTTGAAAAGCTCCGCCACGGCGCGGCGGCTCTCATCGTCATCCTCGATCAGCAAAACGGTAGGCATGCGGTGGCCGCAGCTTGTCATGTTGCGGGCGGCGATTCAAAGAGGCTTTTGCACGTAGCGCAGGTGAAGCGCGCCGCGCGGTGGCTCGCCTCCGGCTCGCGAGCTGCTACGGTGGTGGAGGTCGCATGGCGCAGGTTGTCATACTTTCGGCAACACCCGCGAGCGACGCGACGCCCGAGCATCTCGCTCCTCTGCAAGATCTCCGGGACGCGGCGGCTTGCGACCGCTTTGGGGTGCATCGCCTGACCGAGGACGCGAATGCAGCGGAGGTGATCCTGTTCGCTGAGTCGTACGGAGGCGGCTGGCACTTTGAGCGCGTGCGGCGGCATCGGTTTACGCGCGCGTTTCGCGAGAAATGCTTCGTTTTCTGCACGAACCCGTTCGTCATTCCGTTTCTGCCGGGCATCTACACTGGCATCGACAAGCGGTGGGCTTCGCGCCGCACCGTCTCGGGTTTTTATCTCGATGTGCCGAAGAGCAGGTTCACGACCTTCACGCCACCGACGGACGACCTGCCCTACCTCTTTAGCTTCATGGGCTCGGTCGGCACCGCTGACGTGCGCGCGAGGCTGGCTGCCCTCGTCCATCCGCGCGGATATTTCCACGACACAGCCGCGGATTTCGCGCGCGCTCTCCACGGCCAAATGGACGCGCGCGAGCAGCAGGATTATCAGCGCCGCTACGCCGAGATGACCAAGGCAAGCAAGTTTGTGCTCTGTCCGCGCGGGCTCAGCGTCTCGAGCATTCGGCTGTTCGAGACAATGCGCATGGGCCGTGCGCCGGTGATCTTATCGGATGGCTGGGTGCCTCCACCGGACGCGCCGTGGGATTCCTTCTCGATCCGCGTCGCCGAACGTGATTGGCAGCGCATCCCGCAGATCCTGCAGGCGCGCGAACACGAAGCCGTGCAAATGGGCGACCGCGCACGAGCCGTGTGGGTGGAGTGGTTTTCGCGCGAGGTGGCCTTCCACCGCATCGTGGAAACGTGTCTTGCGATCCGTGAGCGCCGGGTCGTGCCGGAGCGTATCGCGCGTTGGCCGGTGTACCTGCAGTACCTGCGGCCTTTTCATTTCCGAAAGCTTGTCGCGCGCCTGGCGCGTCCTGCGACAACTGCGTTTCCGGGCAGTGAGACTATCGGCGAGACCAGGGTGACGGTGCCGCGGCAGCGCTCGCGAGGCTAAGCTACGTCGCCGTGGATCCGCCGGAGCTCGGGTTAGCGAGCATGCCGGCGATCGTTTTTTCGATCTCTGCGATCCGCACCGGCTTCCTCAGGTAGGCGTCCCCGCAGACGCCGAGAGCTGCGTGGTGATCGGCTTCCGTACCGTAGGCCGAGTAGTAGATGACCGGAATTTCCGGGTGCAAACCGTGCAGCTTCTGGCACAGCTCCACACCGGTCCCGTCCGGCAAACGCACATCGAGCAGATACAGGTCGAAGGTCATGGCCTGCGCCATCTCCCAGCCTTCCGCCACGCTACCAGCGGTCATCACCGCGTAACCGAAGTCATCGAGCAGCGCAGCCATCATCAGCCGCGTGTCCTGATGGTCGTCCACGTGAAGGATGCGAGCTTTGGCGTCGGCGGGCATGTGTCGTCACAGCGTTACGTGATTGCCCGCTCGCGCACCAGACAATCCGTCCGAGTTTCACGCTTCAGGCGTGAATTGACTGACCACCCTTAGGAAATAGCTTCACAAGTTGAAAACGCCGATTCAGCTCGCCGAGCGCTTCTACCACAAGCTCTTCGCCGGCATCGTGGGCGGCCTTCTATTGCTCGTGCTGCTCGGCTGGGGTGGCCTCCACGTTTTTCACAAGTGGCAGGAGCGTCATTTGGTTCGACGCGCTGCCGGTTACCTGAGCGGCGGTGATACGAAGGCCGCTTCGCTCCCCGCGCGGCGCGCCCTGCAGCTCAACGCCGAGAGCGTTCCAGCCCTGCGAATGATGGCGGAAATCGCGGAAAAGGCGGGCGACGGCTCGGAGCTCAGCTGGCGGCGCAAAGTCTTTGAGCTGCAGCCGACGTCCGTAGACGATGCGCTCGCGCTGGTGCGCTGCGCGTTGCGGGCGAATGACCTGGGCCTTGCACAGAAGACTTTGCAAGACATCCGCGCACAGGCGGAGCAGACGCCCGCATATCACGCGGCTTTGGGTCGGCTGGCCGACATGCGCACCAAGCCGGCCGAGGCAGAGACGCACTGGGCGAAAGCTGCCGAGCTGGCGCCCGGCGATACCGGATACCAGCTCCAGCTGGCCATGCTGCGGCTTGCCAGCACGGATGAGTCGAAGCGCACCGCCGCGCGCGAGGTGCTCGAGCGCCTGCGCGCGGATCCGGCGCGCCGAGCTGGCGCCGTCCGCGCGCTCATCATCGATGGCAGCACACGCCGGGAAGACGCACTACGGTTGCGCGATCTTGCGGCGGAGCTGCAAAGCTATCCGGAAGCTGCCTTCAGCGATCGGCTGCTATACCTCGAAATTCTGCGGCAGCTCAAAGACGGGAGCTTTGCCGAGTATCTAGCCAAATTGCAGAGCGACGCTGTCGCCAAGCCCGCGGATCTCGGCGGTCTGCTGGGCTGGATGAGTAACCACAACCCCGCTGATGCGGTGCGATTCGCAACCACCCTGCAGCCGGAACTGGCCGCCAAATGGCCGGTGCCGCTCGCGGTGGCTGAGGCTTACACCAAAGCGCAGGATTGGGCCGGCTTGCACGGTGCAGTGTCTGGCAGCGACTGGGCAGCCTTCGAGTTCCTCCGCCGGGCGTACCTTGCGCGGGCGCTGCGGAGCCAGCAGCAGCAGACAGCGGGCGACCACGAGTGGGCCCAGGCTCAAAAGGCGGCCGCGGAGAACCCGCAAGCGCTGTTGATGCTCGCGCGGACTGTCTCTGGCTGGGCTTGGCAGAACGAAACGCTGGAGTTGCTCTGGGCCCTCAGCAAAACACACGAGACCCGCATGGAAGCGCTGCAGCTGCTTTATCAGCACTACGCCAAAACGGGCGACACAGGTGGGGTGTATCGCGTTCTGCTTCGGAGTACCGAGATCGTCCCCGACGACCTGACGGTGCAGAATAACTTCGCGCAGGTCTCGCTCTTGATTGAGGCCAATCCGGACCGCGCGCGTAAGATCGCCGCGGAGCTGGCAAAGAAAGAGCCGACCAACGCCGCCTTTGTCTCGACGTATGCCTTTTCACTTTATGCCCGAGGAGAGATCGAGCCCGCTCTGCAGGCGGTGGAATCGCTCACTCCGGAACAGCTCGAGGCGCCGCCAATCGCGGCTTACTACGGAATGATCCTCGCCGCGGCCGGGCAGAAGGAGAAGGCGCAACGCTATTTGGAGCGTGGTGCGCAGGCCTTCCTGTTGCCTGAAGAGAAGGCGCTGCTGGCGAAGGCGGAGAGCGCCGCGCGTTAGCTCGCGCGGTTTGCCGGCGCGCCTTGAACTGGGGCGCGTTGACTGGGCGCGTTGACTGGGCGCGTTGACTGGGCGCGTTGACTGGGCGCGTTGACTGGGCGCGTTGACTGGGCGCGTTGACTGGGCGCGCGGTAGAGAATGCCTTCGCATCGTCACGCCTAGGTCCGATCCGGTCGGGCCGAATTCTGGGAAAGGCGGGACTCAGCGCGGGCGGCTATGGACGGCGATGGTATGCGTCTGCGGGGTGTGGCGCCGGTGCGAACCTTCCCCCGGAACGATCGTCATGCAGACTAGTAACGCCTGCAAGGCCAGTGCTCGCCCTCAGCGCTCGCGCGCGATTCACATCGTGCCAAAGAAAAGCGGCCGTCCCTTTCGGAACGGCCGCTTCTGCAACCAAACAGGACAGTGCGTTACACGCCGGCGGCCGCAGCACGGCGGCGGCGCAGCAGGTGGGTGGCGCCGACGGCGACCAGCAGGCCGACGATTGGCATCACGGTTCCGACCTCAGGAATCGGGGTGATCTCAGCCGAGAAGCGCGAAGGCAGGACATTCGATCCTTCGCCGAACCCAGCAATGGAGAGGAAGGTGAACGACCCGAGGTCCGTCACGGCGACAAACTTGTCGTCGAACTCCAAACCCGTGTAGGGGCCACTGATCGCAGTGCCAAGCACTCCTTCGAAGTTAGAACCGAAGAGCTGGAAGCTTTCGTTCGGCTGAAGGCTGGTGACCGCGATCTGGAAACCGGTGGCACCTTGCGAGATGATCGAGCGGAGATCGAGCTGGATGAAGTTGAGCGTGCCAGTCGCGCTGCCGTTCACCTCGTGGTGTGGTGAGTTCGCCAGTCCAAGGCCACTCTCGTTGGCGCCGTTGTCTGGTGGGCGATTCTTAAAGTAGAGGTTGGTCGGGGTGCCGACGCCGTTCCGGTCGCTGTCATCGTAGCCGCGCGCGGTGATGGTGAAGCCTTGCTCGGTGAACGTCTGGCTCGTCCCGAGAGTGACGTTATCCTGATTCTGAGGATTCAGGTCCCAGACGATCGCTGCTCCGGCTGACGAAGCGCTGAGCACTGCGGCAAGGCCGAGAGCGCGGAGCGTTGAGCCCAGGCGAATTGAAGTGACTGCTTTCATAATTAGTTATTTTCCCTGTTGTTCCAGTCTTTCGAGCCCCGCGATTCCCTGGCGGTAGTCGAACGGGCGCCATAATCCTCAGAAATGCGTCGCAGGCTCAAGGAAAATCTTCATGCCACGCAAGATTTTTTCCTCCCGATGCGAAAGTGCTCGCGCGCCGACTGTTGCGATCAGGGCTAGAGCGCAAGAATCTGCCTGGCAGAGCTGCTCGACGGGCCGCTGCGGCACACGGCAGGTGTTGCGGTGGCGTCGCAGGCGAGAGCATGTGAAACGTCGCCGCGGGCGATCGAACTCCGCTGGCGCGAGCGGCTGCTGCGCGATCGTGTTAACGAACGCCGCAAAGGACGCGAGCTCGGCGGGGAACCGTGGCCAGCCCGGTTGTAGTTCGTGGACCGGGCAGCGGCTAAAGCAAGCTCTTGCCGAACGCTCCCGGAGCCCCGCGCTTCCAGCGCAGTTCCGGCTCGAGATTGATCTGCTCCGGCGGAATTTCGAATCCCGCGGCGCGCAGCAGGTAGGCGACACCTTCGCGGCTTTCCACCGTCTCCTTCAGGCTGCGGGCGAAGAGTTCGATGTATTCCTTATACGAATCGAGGGCCAGCTTGCCGTCGGCGAAATGCTCCGCGAGCGATTCGTCGTGGTAATCGATCAGCTCGATGAGCGCGCGGCGTAGCTTCAGCCGCATCTCTGGATCCACCACGATCTTGAATGGCGTCGCTCCGGGGTCGGGCAACGCTAGCTCCTTCTTCGCCAAGGGCGCGGCCTCGGGTGAAGCGGCGAGCTGGTAATCTCGTGGTTCTTCCATCGACATCAGGGATGTTCGGCGCTCAGGCCGGGCTGTCGATCAAAAGAAGATCGGGATGATGAGGATCGCAACGATGTTCACGACCTTGATCATCGGGTTAATCGCAGGGCCGGCCGTGTCTTTGTACGGGTCGCCGACTGTGTCGCCGGTGACTGAGGCTGCGTGAGTCGACGAGCCTTTGCCGCCCAGGTTCCCTTCCTCGATGTATTTCTTGGCGTTATCCCACGCGCCGCCGCTGGAGGTCATTGCGATGGCAACGAAGAGACCAGTCACAATGGTGCCGACGAGCATGCCGCCGAGGACGACTGGGCCAAGCGGCTTAATCACCGCCACGAGCACAACGAACAACACCGGCAGGAGGGCCGGGATGATCATCTCGCGCAGCGCGGCTTTCGTGACGATGTCGACGCAGGTGCCGTAGTCGGGCTTGTCTTCGCCGCGGAGGATGCCCGGCTTCGCGGTCAGCTGACGACGCACTTCCATGACGACCGCGCCGGCTGCTTTGCCGACGGCGTCCATGCTGAAGGCGGTGAAGATAAACGGCAGCAGGCCGCCGATGAACAAGCCAATGATGACCTTCGGATCGTTGAGCGAGAAGTCGAAGTCATAGGCGCGGCCCGCAGCGGTGTAGTGCGCGCGCAGTTCCTCCACATAGGTGCCGAAGAGGACGAGCGCCGCGAGACCCGCTGAGGCGATCGCGTAGCCCTTGGTCACGGCCTTCATGGTGTTGCCGACGGCGTCAAGATCGTCGGTTGTGTTGCGCACTTCCTTCGGCAAATCGCTCATGACGGCGATACCACCGGCGTTGTCCGTAATCGGGCCGAAAGCATCGAGCGAGATGATGATGCCCGCCATGGAGAGCATGCTCATGACCGCGATCGCGATGCCGTAGAGGCCGGCGAACTGATAGCTGAGCAGAATCGACAGCCCAATGAACGCAACCGGAAGCGCGGTCGCGTGCTGTCCGATCGCGAGACCGGCGATGATGTTTGTCGCGTGACCAGTCTGTGACGCTTCGGCGATCTTCCGCACCGGTCGGTAATGAGTCGATGTGTAGTAATTCGTGATCAGGACGACCAATCCGGTCAGCGCGAGGCCGACGAGAGCGGCGAAGTAGAGGCTGTTCGCCGAATAGGTGCGCCCGGCGATGCGGATACCGTCCGCAAACATCATATGCGTCGCGGGGTAGAAGAGAATGGCAGAGACGAGCGCGCTCGCACCGACAGCGCCCATCAGCGCAGGCGCGGGCTTCATGTTGGTGATGTTCACGAACACGATGCCGAGAATCGCGCCCAGAACGGAGATGCCGCCGAGGACAAATGGGTAAATCACGGCTGAGGTCGCGCTGCCGTCAGTCGCCTGGCCCGCTGTGACGGTCAGGTAGCCGATCAGGATCGCGCCGATCAAGCTGACCGCGTAGGTCTCAAACACGTCCGCTGCCATGCCGGCGCAGTCACCGACGTTATCGCCGACGTTGTCCGCGATGGTGGCAGGATTCCGTGGATCGTCTTCGTCGAGATTGCTCTCGATCTTACCAACCAGGTCCGCGCCTACGTCGGCCGCTTTCGTGTAAATGCCGCCGCCTAGACGCGCGAACACACTGATCAAGCTGGAGCCGAGCGCGAGGCCCACGAGGCTGGTGATCGCGGGGCCGTTGCCGATCATCCGGCTGGCGATGGTGTAAAAGAGGCCCACCGACAGGAGCGCCAAGCCGACGACGAGCAAACCAGTGACGGCGCCGCCGTTAAACGCGACGCGCAACGCCGAAGTGCGCGAGGTGCTTGCTGCCTGTGCGGTGCGAACGTTAGCCAACACCGCAATCCGCATGCCGATGTAGCCGGCCGCGAGGGAGCAGAACGCGCCGATGAGGAAGCCGAATGCCGTCGACCAATCCTTGAAGATGCCGAGCAGGATGAAAATCACCGCCGCAATCGCGCTGATCGTGACGACCTGGCGCTGCAGATAAGCCTTGGCGCCTTCCTCGATCGCGCCGGCGATCTCGCGCATGCGCTCGTTACCGGGTGATTTACTCGTGATCGCCTTGATCAGGAAGAACGCGAAGACAAGGCCCGCGACACCGCAGAGCATCGAGAGTGTGACGCCGAAGTCGAGGATTGAGGCTGCTAAAAACATCATAGGTGGCTCCGTTAGAAGTGGAGGATTGTAGGGAGAATTACCCGAGTGGCAAACGGGTATCTCCCCGTTAGGCACGCCTCCGCCAGAGGTTCGCAGCCGCGCGTCTGCGCGGCCTTATAACTCGAAGAACGAGCGCAATCTACCGAGGAAAGAGGCGGTGTATTCCCGCTGTTTGGTGGCCTGTTCCGGATGGAGCGCCGCCTCTTTCATCACGCCTTCCGTCTCGAGCTTCCTCTTCGCCAGAATCTCGCTCAGCTGGTTCATACATTGTGGCGCGTTCCGCAGGAGATCGGCCATGACCCCCTTGCTGATCTCGATCACTTCGCAGTCTTTTTCCGCGCGGATCGTAGCGGTCCTTTTCTCGCCCGTGAGCAGCGACATCTCGCCGAAGCAATCCCCCTGGCGCAGCACGCCCACGCGCACTGCGGTGCCATTCGTCGCCACAGACACCTGGGCGCTGCCGCGCAGCATGATGAACATCGAGTCGCCTTCCGCGCCCTGCTCGATGAGGGCCTCGCCGCGGGCATACTGCTGGTGCCGCGCGTCCTTGAGGAGCCCGCTTACCTGCCCATCATCGAGGCACTGGAAGAGCGGCTCCTTGCGCAGAATCGCCACCGCGCGGTTCTGCAGCTCTGCGCCGTCGGGCTTACCTTTACGCTCCACCTGCAGCGTGCGCATAGGGAAGGGGATGTTGATGTTCTGCCGTTTAAACTCGTACCAGATGTTCGTGCGAATCGAGTCGCACAGATCGTTGTAGCCGTCGTGCGTTGTCATCCAGAACTTGATCTCGTAGACGATGGCGGAGTCACCGAAATCCTTCAGGTAGGCCTTCGGCGGCGGATCGAGCACGATGTTCTCTGCGTTGATCGCGGCGCGGCGGAGCGCTTCTTTGACGCGGTTCGGCGGGACGCTGTAATCCGCGCCGACGGTGAGGCGCATGGCATGCAGAGGCGTGGGCGCGCTGAGATTGATGATCGTGCCTTCGACGATCTTGTTGTTCGGGATCTCGATCGAGACGGCGTCGTTGGTGCGCAGCCGCGTGTCCGCCCAGTTGATCTCCGCGACCTGCCCGATGTGCTCGCCGATCTGGAGCCAGTCTCCGAGTTTGTACGGCCGACCGATCTGAAGCTCAGCGCCCGCGATCAGCGTGCTGAGCAGGTTCTGCATGCCGAAGCCGAGAATGATCGCCACCACACCCGAGCCCGCGAGGAGCCCGGTGAGTTGAGTCTGCGCCCGGTAACCGATGCTCAGCACCAGCAGCAGCACGACGAGGAAAATGACCGCCGCGGTGAATTCGCGCAGCAGCTTCGGGATCGTGATCTGCCGTCGTGTCTCGTAGTAGTAATCCCAGACGTAGCGGTTGATGAGAGCGACGATGAGCGCGGTGCTGAGAAGCGTGACGGCCGCGCCAACATGATTCGGCCATTCAGCGCGAACGCCGAAGACGCGAAGCGCAGCGTAGAAGGCCAGCGTGAGCGCGAAGAGCTGGAAGAGAACGCCAAGGCGCACGGCCGCGCGGCGTTTCAGGAGCCGGCCGATCGTGAGCGTGGCGAAGTAGGTCGCGAAAAACGCGGCCACCGTCATCAATGCGCGCTGACCTTGGAAGAACTCCGTGAACATGCGACGAGCGCGAGATTATCACGCGCAGGAGAATTGCGACAACTTCGTCGCAGCGACTACAAAGGCGTCTCCGGCGGGGCGAAAATCAGCCAGAGCCAACCGGCCAGAAAACAGAAGCCACCGATGGGCGTGATCGCGCCGAGCCACTTCATGTTCGTGATCGCGAGGATGTAGAGACTTCCGCTAAAGATCACGATGCCGGCGGTGATCAGGCCTGAGGCCAAGCGCAACGAGGCGGGATGCAACGCCAGCACGACGAGCGCGATGGCGTGTGTCAGGTGATACAGCACAGCGGTGTTCCAAACGTCGCGCGTGCCGTTCGTCTCGAGCGTGGCCTTCAACGCATGCGCGCCAAATGCGCCGAACGCGACCGCTAAAAGACAGAGCGCCGCAGCGACGCGGAAGAGGATTAACGACATGGCTTTGCTGGGTTGACCATGCCGACATCCTGAACACCGGCGCGCCGTTGTCGACGCAGAATGGCTCGCCGCTGGACATGTTTGCGGAAGCTCAGTGCGAAAGCGCCAGAATACTGGCGCACTCCAAGACGCTAGCGCGGCCGCCACGCGTCCTCAGTCGCTAGCGTCTTGGAGTGCGGCGGTATTCCGCCGCTTTTCCGGTCGACGTCGCGAAGATCGAAGGTCGCGCTCTACCCGGCAGCGGGGGATCCGACCTAGAGGCGCTTCGCAGCAGCTTCCCGCAAGATCTGCGTGATCGCGTCGAGCGGCAGCTCCTCCAGCTTGCTAAAACGAATGCAGCCTTTGCCGGAATTCAATTTCCCGAGTGCGCTGCGATGCGCCTCCACGACCTCGGCTTCGCAAACGTAGAGCGCCATGTGATTCTTCTGCGAAGCGAGCGCGAAGAGCATCCCGTTCAGGTCGTAGGCTGCCATGCCGTGCTGCATCGATTCCTTCGCGCCGGGCACCGTCTTCTGGATGACGCTCCGCACCTTTTTCAAAGCTGCCTGTCGATCGGCAGGGAGCTCCGCGAGATATTCTGCAACGGTTGTAGCAGTGGATTTCATGCTCGGTCGCCGACGCCGTTCACGCCTATCCGGCTGGGGCCGCGAAATCCAGCTTCTTTCTGTGCGCCGCTTTGCAGCGATTCCTCCCGGCGACTAGCTTCTCCACCATGCTTCGCTCCTCCCTCCTCTGCGCGACCTCTCTGTTCGTCGCCTGCTCTGCCTTTGCGGCGGCGTCGGCGATTCAGGAACGCGCCGATCGTTTTCTCGCGCTGGCCAACGCCGGCTACAAAGGCCTGGTCACCGTCAACCAGGAGGCGCAGTGGGCTGCGGTCACGGACGTGAAGCCGGAGCATGACGCGGCGGCCGCCGCTGCGGGCAAAGCCGCCGCCGCTTTCAATGGCAATCCCGCGCTCATCAACGAAGCAAAGGAACTGCTCAAGCACCGCAAGGATCTGACGGAGATCACCGTGCGCCAGCTCGATCAGCTGCTGCGCAATGCGGCCGAAGGTCCAATGACGAATCCACCGCTCGTCACCGCCCGCGTCGAGGCGGAGACGAAGCAGTCGTCCACGCTCAACGGCTTCGAGTTCAAGCTCGGCGGCCAGCCGATCAGCGCGAACGACATCGACACCAAGCTCGACACGAGCACCGACCTCGACGAGCGCCGCCGTGTCTGGGAAGCGTCGAAGGAATCAGGCGTCGCGTTGAAGGAAGGGCTGCTGAAGCTGCGCGATCTGCGCAACGGCGTCGCGAAGGAGCTCGGCCACAAAGATTACTTCGCGCTGCAGGTCGCCGGCTACGGCATGACGACGGATGAGATGGTGAAGCTGCACGACGAGTTCCTGCGCGAGCTGCGGCCGCTCTATCTGCAGCTGCACACCTGGACGAAGCACAAGCTGGCCGAGAAATACAAACAACCGGTGCCGAAGCGCATCCCCGCGCATTGGATCAATAACCGCTGGAGCCAGGAATGGACCGGGCTGGTCGAGGCGGCGAACATCGACGACCGCTTCAAGGGCCGCGATCCGGAGTGGATCACGAAGACGGCCGAGCAGTTCTACACGGGCCTCGGCTTCAGCCCGCTGCCGGCAAGCTTTTGGACGAAGTCCGACCTGTATCCCATCAAGCCCGGCGAGCAGCGGAAAAAGAACACCCACGCTTCGTGCTGGCACATCAACCTTGAGGACGACATCCGCTCGCTCATGAGCATTGAGTCGAACTCGCGCTGGTTCTACACCGCGCACCACGAGCTCGGGCATGGCTACTACGACATGTCGTATACGCGCCCGGAGGTGCCGCCGCTGTTACGCACGGGAGCGAACCCGAGCTTCCACGAAGGCATGGGCGAGTTGATCTCGCTCGCCTCGAGTCAGGTGCCGTATCTGCAATCGCGCGGCGTTTTGCCTAACGACTTTAAAGCGGACGCGACGGCCTTCCTGCTCGATGACGCGCTCTCGCGCTCGCTGCCGTTCATGTTCTGGGGCTCGGGCACGATGACGCACTGGGAAGCTGACTTTTACGCGAAAGGCCTCCCCGCCGACCAACTAAACGCCCGCTGGTGGCAATACGTGCGCGATCACCAGGGCGTCGAACCTCCCGCGCCGCGTGGCGAAGAATTTTGCGACGCTGCCACGAAGACGCACATCAACGACACCCCGGCCTACTACTACAGCTACGCCATCGCCACGGTGCTGAAGTTTCAGCTGCACGACCACATTGCCCGCAAGATTCTGAAGCAGCCGCCGCAAGCCTGTAACTACGCCGACAACAAGGAAGTCGGCGCGTTCCTGAGAAAGATCATGGAGAAAGGCGCGACAGAAGATTGGCGCAAGGTGTTGAAGGACGCCACCGGCGAAGAACTCTCCACGCGCGCGATGATGGAATACTTCAAGCCGCTGATGGCGTGGCTCGAAAAAGAAAACACCGGCCGCCAGATCGGCTGGGATTAATTTCTCACGCGCCGCGAATTACCAAGGCGGTCATCCTGAGTCGCGCAGACGACGAAGGACCTCGCGCAGGCTGGCGGATGTAGCGCTCGGTGGCGCCGGCCTAAGCACCCCGCGCGAGATCCTTCGCCGCGCTCCGCCGGCTCAGGATGACCGCACGCGAGTCGATTGCTTCGAGTCCGGGAACTGTATCGTCGACACTCGCGCGCTACTTCGCGTCCAACAGCGGATTCTCCTTCCGCGGGTTCAGATCGGCGCGCATGTAGTTCTGCTGAAAGAAGCTGTCGACCTTGCTTTCCGATGCGCCGAATCCAAACGGCACCCAGGCCGGCAATTTCAGCAGGTCAATCACCTTGGTGGCGGTGCTCTTGTTTGCTTCCTGCAGCTCGAGCTCGCGGCGTTGCTGATCGCGCAGCTCGAGCCGTTTCAGCAGTTCATCGATCGCCGGATTCTGCCGCTGGAGCTCCAACCCGGAACTGAACGTGGCTTCGACACGCACCTCCTCCATCACCGCCTCCTGTGCGAGGGCGCCAGCCGCAGCGACAGCAACAATCGCCGTCAGCAGCGCCGAACGGATTTGGAGTCGGCTGATCATTTGCGGCTTCGCTGATTGCGAATCTTCTCCAGGAGGTGAGCCGAAAAGAAGTTGTCGTAGCGGCGTTGCAGCTCTGGAAGCTGCCAGTCCTTGCCCGTGACCGTGCCGCGGCAATCAGCCACGGCGCATCGGCATTCGGTCGAACTCTCGTCGTCGTCAGTCATGGTCCGGTCGTGCGTCAATTTCTCGCCCGCGCGGATGTCCCGCATGGTGACGAACACGATTTGACCACGCAGCCCGATGTTTGGTTCACACGAATGATTGGAGAAAATCATCGAGCCTTCGCGTTCCTCTTCCGGTCCCCGCGCAGATGAAGAGCTCATCGCCGATCTGGATTTCCGCCGGAGCGAGCCGCGGCGCGACTGCGCGCAGCACATTGCGAGTGATGATGTGAGCGCCCTTCACGGCCACCACCTCGCCAGCCGGGATGTCGCTCCGCGCAAACAGCCCCGCGCCCGTGAATCGGGGCTCTCCTTCACTTCGTGTTCGGGGAGAGATACGAGGGAGGGAGCACTTCACCTAGCGCAGCGACGCCACAAAACGCGTGTCATTCCGACCGAAGTGGAGGAATCCCGTGGCGAAACCGGACGGTGAAAACCACGGGAGGTCTCGACTGCGCTGGACATAACGCGTGGCGCTACTTGACCCGCTCGAGCTGTGTCCTGGTCCCGTCCGGTTCCGTCAGAGTCATGCGATCCTCGGAGATATTCAGCTGGTAGACGAACGTCGCAGATTGCGTCTGCACCTTCAGCCGGCTCTGGTCGCCGAAGCTGTATCTGCCCTTTCGGCCGCTCATCTCCACGGACTTGTCTGCCTTGAACTCCCAAACTGTCCCGCTTGGGTTGGCCGCGAGCTTCCATTTCCCGACGATCTGGCTCTGCCTGTTATCGCAGCTGACGAGCGTGAAGAGCAGCGCGAGCAACGCCGCCATCGCCGTGCAGGAACGCGTCATCGTCCGGACGGCCGGTTTGTGCCTAACCGCCACTCTTCCTGGTCGGCTCAGGACTCCGAGTTGCCGGAGCCGGCACTGCTTCGTTTTCCGGTGCGAACTTGAAGACCTCGCCCGCGATTGGCACGTTTGTCTCTACGTTGCGATGGATCTCCTCCATCTGATTACCCGCATAGCTCGCCACCAGTTTGCGCACGAGCAGGTCGCGCTTACCGAGCCAGAGTTCGTAAGGATCGGTGAAGAACTGGCCCTGAATGCGATAGCAATCGATGCCCTCGACCGCTTCTTCGCCTATGAGAGTAGGCGACCCGAGTTCGTGCAGGCGTTTCTTCCCTGCGTAGGCGGGCTCGAGAAGGGTGGGAACGTGATAGGCATAGGTGCCAAACATCCCCGATCCAGCGAGCTGGATCTTGGGCAGATTCGTGACGGCTTTGCCGATCGACCATGAGCGCGCGTTCTGGCCGTCCGTCCACATCACCTCGCGCTTCGCCTGGCTGCCATCAGGTCGCGTAGTCTGCGCGTCGGCCCGGAACCGCGACGGACGCGCGAACCACACCTTGAATTCTACGGTCGACCGGTCCGTGCCGTCCGGGTTGCGAAACTTCACGGCTGTCACATCTGAGTACGAGGCCAGCGCGCCATAGGCCGCTTCCATCCGCTTCAAGAGCGCTTCCGCGGCAACGGGACCTTCAACCGTCTGGGCGCCGACGGACGCCGCGACCGCAATATGCATCGCAGCGACTAATAAAATCGAGAGCCGGTGCCGCATGCGTTACACGAGACCGAGATTGCGCCGCTGGCAAGGCCGCGATGCTGCTGTCATTCCGAGCGGAGTCGAGGAATCCCGTGGCCGGCCAATGGGCGCCGCAACGGGGTCTCTCGACTTCGCTTAGGATGACGGCACTTGTGCGCGCGCGGCCCGGTGCCAAGCTCCCACTATGAACATCACGCCTGCGCTGCTGGTTGCGTTCCTGAGTGCGGCTTCAATCGCAGGAGCGGCTGATGCGCCACGCGGCCATGTCATGGAAGTGCACGCGGTCGAGGTTTACACCGGCGGCTGCACGGCATCGGCGCAGGCGACTTCCGGAGGGCGCTCGATGCTGCGCGTGTGGAGCATTGAAGATGGCGCGCAGGATGGCGTCGCAATCGCCGGTCTGAAGGTCGCTGTGCTTCAGGCAGCAAACGAGAATCTCGCCGCGGCGGATACGACTGCGACATCGGCGGTCGTCTACCTGCCACAGAGCGCGAATGATGCGCAACGCGCAGCGCTCGTGAATTGGGTGAAAGCGACAAACCGGGAGATCGCGGCGGCGCCCCTGGTCCACAAGATTGCCGAGATTGGCTACGCCCACGACGGCGCGCGCATCTCGCTCAAGGTCGGCGAGCAGATCGCGCTCAAGACCCGCGAGATCCAGAAATGCGATACCGGCGCCTGCGGCGAGTCGCTCTGGTACAAGCCGCGCACAAAAATCGCGGACTACACCGTGCTCGTGAATGAAAGCTCCACGGTCGCCGAGCCCGCATTGACGCTGGTCTGGAAGGACAACAGCGCGAAGAGCGTCTTCTTCGGCCGCTTCGGCATCGATGCGGAGCCGCAATTTCGTCTCGCCTCCATCGAATAGCGCTTTACCCATGGCGCTGCCCTTGCAATAACGGCCTCTCGGAATGAGCGAGCCCGAAGCACCCGAGAAATCCGGCCTCTCGCGCCGCAATTTTCTCAAGGCGCTCGGCACCACCGCCGTCGCATCAGCCGCGGCCCAGGCGACGACCGTTGCGCAGGAACTTCAGAAGCATAACGACGAGAAAGTTCACGGACCGGGCGCGGTCGCGATCTCGCTGAAGATCAACGGCGCGACGAGGAAGTTCGAAGTCGAGCCGCGCGTCACGTTGATGGATCTGCTGCGCTACCGCACCGATCTCACCGGCACGAAGGAAGTCTGCGATCGCGCGACCTGCGGCGCGTGCACGGTGTGGCTCGACGGCACTCCGGTTTACTCGTGCATGACGCTGGCGATCGAAGCGCAGGGTCGCGAGATCACGACGGTCGAGGGGCTGTCGAAAGACGGCGAAATGACAGCGGTGCAGAAAGCTTTCGTGAACTGCGATGGCCTGCAATGCGGCTTCTGCACGCCCGGGTTCGTCATGAGCGTCACTGCGCTGCTGAAGCAGAAAGCCAAGCCCACCGAAGAAGACGTGCGCAAAGCGTGCGCTGGCAATCTTTGCCGCTGCGGCACCTATCCGCGCGTCTTTGCTGCGGCGCTGGAAGCCGCGGGCGTGAAGATCGCGAGCCGATCAGAAGTCATTCGCCTCACCGAAGCCGATGTCCGACTGGCCTAAAGAAACCAAGTTCCTCGGCAAATCAACGCTGCGTCTCGACGGGCCGGCGAAGGTCACTGGCGCGGCGAAGTACGCGTTCGACGTGCAGCCGAACGGCTGGCTGTGGGGCGCCATCCTGCGCTCGAAATGGCCGGCCGCGAAGATCACAGCGATCAATCTCGACAAGGCGAAAGCTGCGGCCGGCATCAAAGCCGCGGTGCTCGCGCGCGAAGGCGAGCGCCAGGTGCGCTACTACGGCGAGGAGCTCGCCGCGATCGCGGGCACGAGCAAGGAAGCGGTGCTGGACGCGTTGCAGCTGATCGAAGTGCAGGCGACGCCGGTGCCGTTCGTCGTCAAAGAAATGGACGCGACGAAACCCGACGCGCCCAAGATTTTCGCGGACGGGCAGAACGTCGGCGAAGCGCAGGTGCGAGAAAACGGCAACGTTGAGGAAGGCTTCGCGAACTCGGCGGCCATCGTCGAGAACACTTTCGAGACCCAGGTGCAGCTGCATCATCCGCTCGAAACCCACGGCAACACCGTCGCGTTCACGCCGGAGGAGATCACCGTCTGGGCCTCAACGCAGGGCGTCTTCAGCGTGCGCGACGGCATCGCGGATAACATGCAGGTGCCGCAAAGCCAGGTGCGTGTGATTTGCGACTACATGGGCGGCGGCTTCGGCGCGAAGCTCGGTCCCGGGCTCGAAGGCGCGATCGCGGTGCGTCTGTCGCAGGCCGCCGGCGCGCCTGTGAAGCTGATGCTGACGCGCCTCGATGAATCACTCGCCGTCGGTAATCGACCGTCCACTTTCCAGAAGGTAAAGCTCGGCGCTTCCGCCGACGGAATGCTGCTCGCCTACGAGCTGGATTCATTCGGCTGTCCGGGATTCGCGGCTGGCGGAGCGACTGCGGCGGGCGGCAGCGGCGCGACATTCCCGGCGCCATACATCTACAAAGTTCCAAACACGCGCGTGAAGCAGGCGAGCGTTGCCATAAACGCGGGATCGTCGCGCGCCTTCCGCGCGCCAGGTCACCCGACGGCTTCGTTCAGCATGGAAGCGATGATGGACGATCTCGCGGTGAAGCTGGGGATCGATCCCGTTGAGCTGCGGCTCAAGAACGATCCGTTCGACGTACGCCGCAAAGAATACGAGATCGGCCGCGACAAGTTCGGCTGGAAGGAAAAATACAAGAAGCCGGGCTCGAGCACCGGCATCGTGAGAACCGGCGTCGGCTGCGGTGGCGCGACGTGGGGTGGCGGCGGCCGCGGCACACAAGCGGAGGTGCAGATCAACCGCGACGGCAACGTCGAGGTGCGATGCGGCACGCAGGACATCGGCACGGGCGCGCGCACGGTCGTCGCGATGGTGGCCGCCGAAGTTCTCGGCCTCACGCCGGAGAAGATCACCGTCCGCATCGGTGACACGCGCTTTCCGCCATCCGGGGGCAGCGGCGGCAGCACGACAACGCCATCGGTTTCACCGGCAATCTTCGACGCCTGCACGAACGCGCTCAACGAACTGCAAAAGGTGAGCGGCGTGGCCGATGCGCGCGGCACGAACTGGCCCGACGCCTGCAAGAAGATCGGCATGAACCCGATCGTGGTGCAGGGCAAATGGCGAGAAGGCTTGTCGTCCAGCGGCGCGGGTGGTGTGCAGTTTGCCGAAGTGGAGGTGGATACCGAGACCGGCTTCGTCCACATCCGCAGCATCCTCGCCGTGCAGGATTGCGGACTAATCGTGAACCGGCTGACGTGCGAGAGCCAGATCAACGGCGGCATCATCCAGGGCATCGGCTACGCGCTCTACGAAGCCCGCCTGATGGATCGCGCGACTGGCGTCGTGCTGAATCCGAATTTCGAATACTACAAGCTGCCGAACGGCGCCGACGTTCCGCCGATCGACATCGTGCTCCTCGACATGCCGGAGCGCGGCGTCATCGGCGTTGGTGAGCCTTGTCACATCCCGACCGCCGCCGCGATCGCGAATGCCGTCGCAAACGCGATCGGCGTGCGCATCACCAGCCTCCCGATCACGCCCGACAAGGTACTCGCCGCACTCGGCAAAGTGCCGCCACCGAAAACGATGGCCGGCGTGCCGTGGCTCGATGATGCGTTCGCGCTCGTCCGCTCATTGCCAGCGCGAGTCGTCGAGGAATTCACGGTATGAAGCGATCTGCTGCCACGGCAACCCCCGCGAGTCGCTTGCGTTTTGGAGTGCGCCGGTATTCCGGCGCTTTGGGAGTTGGCGGTGTCGCCGTGAAAAAGCGGCGGAATACCGCCGCACTCCAAAACGCAAGCGCGGTGACACCCCTGGCATGAAGGCGTTCGAATACGTGACCGCGCAGACGCCGCAGAGCGCCACCGAGCTTGCCGCTAAAGACGGCCGCTTCATCGCGGGCGGCGTCGACATCCTCGGCGAGATCAAGGACCGCATCGTCGAGCCTAAGCGGCTGGTGAACGTCAAGGCGCTGCCGAACTCGCGCGAGATCAAGCCCGGCGATCAGTTCTGGACGATCGGCGCTAATGTCACCGTCGCGCAGCTCGCGGCGCACGGCGGGATTGCGAAAGCCTTTCCCGGCATTGCGCAGGCAGCTGCGGAAGTGGCCTCGCCTCAGATTCGGAACGTGGCCACGCTTGGCGGGAATCTCGCGCAGCATTCGCGCTGCTGGTACTACCGCCACCCGGACGTGCGCTGCCTCAAGGAAGGCGGCTCCACCTGCTATGCGCGGGAAGGGGAGAACAAGTTTCATTCGCTCTTCACCGGCAACCCGTGCATCAGCCCGACGCCGTCAAACCTCGGCGTGGCCTTGACTGCGCTCGAAGCGACCGCGCACGTGCAGCGCGGCGGCAAAGCGGTGAAGTTGTCGATGCGCGAGCTCTACGAGAAAGCGTGGTCAAACCCGCTCGCGCATCACTCCCTCGAAGCCGGCGAGCTGATCCTGCACGTCGAGATTCCCACGCCGAAGACGCGCAGCGCTTACATGCAGATGGCGGAGAAGCATGACTTCGACTGGGCGATGGTTAGCTGCTCAGCGGCGGCGCGCATGGACGGAAACAAGCTGACGGGCGTGAGAGTCGTGCTCGGTCAGGTGGCGCCGGTTCCGTATCGCTCCGACGAAGCCGACAAGTTCCTCGAGGGCAAAGTGCTCGATGATGCGGTTGCCAGTCGCGCGGCCGACCTGTTGCTTACCGGTGCAACGCCGTTTCAGCACAACGCCTACAAGGTGCCGCTCGCGCATGCGCTAATCCGGCGGACTCTGCAGAAGCTCGTCGGCTGACGAATGCGGACCGCCATGAGAACCGACCAAGCACGCGAAACAGAAAGCGGCGGAATACCGCCGCACTCCAAAACGCAAGCGTCACGCCACGTCATCGGAGGCGCGATAGCGTCTTGGAGTGCGCCAGTATTCTGGCGCTTTTGGCGCGGTGACCTCACGCCGCCGTCGTGTATCCACGACGGGCTCCGCATTCGCGGCGAAAATACCTGACCAATGGAACAGCCGCCGCCCTGCCGCTTTCTTCGGACTAAGAAGATGTACGTGTCCGTCCAGGAGGAGGCCGCGTTTTCCGACAAGTTCGATCCGAACTCGTTCTCGCACTGCTGGTGCAACCGCACCATGACCGAAGTGGGCGAGGATGATAATCTCGTCAGCTTCCGCGGTTGCTCGTCGCAGCTGCGTCCCTGCTACAAGGAACAGTGAGCCCGCAACTGCAGGAAATCGCGCGGGAGTTTATGCGCCGGCGCGATCGCGAGCCGCTCGCGCTGGCCACGCTCGTGCGTACGACTGGCTCCAGCTATCTGAGAACCGGTGCCCGCATGTTGATCACGCAGGCCGGCGAGACGTTCGGCTTGCTCAGCGGCGGCTGCATTGAGGAGGAGGTGGCGCAGAAATCCCAAGAGGTAATGCGAACCGGCACGCCCTGTTTGCTGACCTTCGATACGCGGCCGCATTTCGGGTGCAGCGGCGCGTTGGATATCTTCGTGGAGCGGGTCGCAGCGGATAATGCCTTGCTCCATGCTCTCGACCGCTGCCTGCGCGAACGCGTGACCTTCGTAGCGATCACTGGATTCGAGCGCGCGGATCTGGAGCTTGGGTCGAGCACAATCGCGCACCACCAGGAGCTACTTGGCGACGAACCCGCAACGGCGCTCGTCGAGCGCGTCGAACCGCCTTTGCAACTGCTCATCGCCGCTGGTGGACGCGACGACGCTCCTCTCGCAGTCATGGCGCGAAGCCTCGGCTGGCGTGTGCTCATCGTCGGCGAGCCGCACGAGGTTGTGGCAGACACGCACACCGTTGCGGTGGTGAAGACGCACAACTACGGGCGCGATTTTGCGTTTCTCCGTGCGCTGCTTCCGCTCGATCTGCCGTACATCGGGCTGGTCGGTTCGCGGAAGCGGAAAGAGCAGCTCGTCGGCGCGCTGCTCGACCTGGGCGCAGATCTCGATCAGACCAAGGTGATCCATGGACCGGCCGGCCTCGACATTGGCTCGGAGACGCCGGAGGAGATTGCATTGTCTGTGGTCGCGGAAATCCAGGCGGTGCTTGCCAACCGACCGCACACCTCCTTGCGCGATCGGAGGGCTCAAGCTCGGTACACGGCATCGGTCACACCGGCCACGATTCAGAACATCGGCGCGAAGTGAAGCAGAACATTGCCGCGATCGTCCTCGCGGCGGGCGCATCCAGCCGCATGGGCACGCCGAAGCAACTGCTTCGCATTGGACCAAACACGTTGCTGCGCCATAGCGTGGAGCAGGCGATTGCGTCGGCGGTTCGCGCCACGTTTGTCGTCATTGGCGCGAACGCGGCGCTAACCACCACAGAACTGAACGCGCTCCCCATCACGTTGATCGAGAATGCGCGCTTCGCAGAAGGGATGGGCACCAGCATCTCGGCCAGCATCCAGGCAATCGAACGCGAGGAGCCACCATTCGATGCGGTCGTATTGCTCACGTGCGATCAGCCAAACGTGTCAGCGGCGTTGATCGACGAACTCCTCGCGGAACACGCGCGCTCCGGAGCTCCACTTGTCGCGTCGGCCTACGCCGGAACCCTGGGCGTGCCGGCGCTGTTTGCTCGCGAATACTTCAACGCCTTGCGTGAACTGCCGGCCGATAAAGGCGCGAAAGAGATTCTCATGCGCCACCGCGATGTTGTCGTGCCGGTGCCGTTCGAGCCGGCTGCCATCGACCTGGATACTCCGGCCGACCTCGACCAGTTCACGCGCCGCCGCGGCGCTACTTCTTAACGATCTCGCCGCACTCGAGCATCTTCTTGCCCATGTAGGGGTTCTCGATCTTGGACGTTGTCTGCACCCAGCCGCCGTTCTTCACCATGGGGCAATTCATCACGAAAATCCCGGGCTGCCCCTTCACGATCTTCGTTAGCTCGCCGCTGATTACGCCAAATGCCGCGCGCGCGTCATCGAGCGACTCGCTCGCCGCGAGTTTCTCCGCCCCGTCGATCATCGGCTTCGACGCGGCGAACTCTTCCTGGACCGCGGTGACAAGGTTGGTCGCGCCGTTCTTCGCTGCGGCGAGATCGTCCGCGGCAAGGCCGGCGCGCACCATCTCGTATTGCTCGAGCGTCTTCGGATGCTTCGTGTCGGCGGCAGTCGCAGCCGTGATGGTGCAGAGAAGAGCCGCGAGCAGAAGAGGAATGAAACGCATGGAGAAGGATGCCCTAGCAGGGCCGTTTATCCAGCGCCGATCGTCCGCCTCACCGTGGCGGCGGAATTGGCTGCAGGTCTGGTGCAACGAAACGCTCGCGCGCTTCCTCTGACCGGAGCAGGTCGGGCGTGTAATGCGTCTCCATCGCGCCCGGTGCAAACAGCCGCGGTGCGGCTGCGGCGAACTCTTCGAAGCTAGCCGTCGGCGCGGCTTCGTGCATGAAGTGCTCGACCGCGAGCAACCACGCGCGCGTGATTGTTTCGTGGTACTTCGCCCGCGGCGCTCCTACGTGGACGAGAAAGCGTTGCAAGCTACCGCGCATCTTCGGCAGCGCGGTATCGACGTCGTGCTGCGTGAGGTAGATGTAGGCGAGCCGAAGGTGGTCGCGATGGTGGAAGGTCTCGGGCGCGATGGCGCAGCGCTCGAACGCGTTCAGGAATTCGCGATCCGCCGCGTCGGGGCCGTTCGCGCTTCGCTGCATGGGAAACTCAGCGCTTCCCTTTGACGTAGTCGACGATCTTCTGCGTATTGCCTTTTGCCGCCCAGACCATGCGGAGGAAATCCGCCGGATGGACGTCGTGCGCGCGGAAGAACTTGCGGTCGCCGCCGCAGCAATACATCAAGTCGTTAGGCATCTCGCCCCGGAGGCGTGCCTTTGCCTTTTGGATGATCCGCGGCAGCCACACGATGCCGTCGAGCTCGTCGGTCTTCGCCGGCAGCTTATCCACCTCGATCGTCTTCTCGGTCCACGTAGCACTTTGCTCGTGCAGGAAGTAATCGCGTCTCACTGCGGTGATGAGAAGCGCCGTTTCCCAATCGAGATCGGCTGAATCCTCGGCGTAATCGTAGAGCTCCATCGCTTTCGCACCGAACTCGCGCAGCACGCCCACCTCGCGAGGAGTGAACATCGTTTCCACCTTCCGGTTCTCGTTCCGGTATTTCACCTGGGCCTTGTCGTAGAGATCTCGGAAGCGCTGCTGCCAGCCGTAATGGACGGTTTTCATCGTGGGCAACTTACACGATCTCAGCCACTTCGCTTCCGCAGTACGCAGAGCTGGCCATCGGGCGCAAGGATCTGGGGGCAAGCTGTCTGTGGGGCGCGACAGCCGTCGTCTTCGACAGAGTGCGCGACTTGATCTGGTTCACGCGAGTTACTTCAGCATTCCTGTGTAGGTGATTCGCACGAACTGATCCGGCTTGAGGAAACGCTGCCCGAGCCTCTCGTCGAAGTCTTTGCTCGGCGCGGCCGCCACGACTTCATCCACGCTCTTTCCCTCCGCCTTCAGTTTACTGAATCGGTCGAGCATCGTCTCCAGAAACGCGAGATAGCTCTTCAGGTCAGCCGGCGTGGCGAGAGGTCCGTGCCCCGGAATGATGCGCGTCTTGGCGCCAGTCATCGCGACTAAATCCCTGATCGCTGTCACGAGGCCGCCAAGCACTCCACGGCTCGAGTAGTCGATGTACGGATAGCCGCCATTGAAGAACAGATCGCCGGTATGGATGAGGTCAGCTTTCTGGAAGTGCACAATCACATCGCCATCCGTGTGCGCCGGGAGGACAGGCAGCAGGCGAATCTCCTCGTCATTCAAATGCAACGTCGTCGGCGTGTTGATCGTGACGAGAGGCAGTGCGCCGGCAGGGGACGGAGGGATCTTGCGATTGTAAGCCTCGACGAATTGCTCGGTTGCCATGCGCTGGCGGCAATTCTCATGAGCGATGATCCGCGCGCCCGTCCTGGCGATGGCCTCGTTCCCGCCGACGTGATCGTAATGCCAGTGCGTATTCACGAGCAGCGCAAGCGGGCCGGCTTTAGCGAGCTCGCTCTGCGTCTTCGCCACCGCCTCCACGATGCCGCTGTCGACGACGAGAGCGCCATCAGCTCCGGCTAACAGGGCAATGTTCCCGCCGACTCCGCTGATCAGGTTCAGTTTGTCGCCCAGCGATGTGGAGACCACGGGAGCTGGAGTCGCGGAGGCCGCAGCCGTTGGGCTGGGAGTCGCGGCGCGGACGGACGTAATGCCGAGCGCCCCGGGAAGCGCTGCTGCGCCGAGTGTCAGCGTGAAGGTGCGGAGCGCTTCGCGCCGGGTGAACTGCAGGTGTTCGAATGGTGCTTCCGGCATTCGCCAAGATTCCTCAACCGCTCACTGTATCTCAAGCGCGAAGTCGGGCGTGCCCGGCACTGCCATCCGGCTGCGGAGCGCGACGGCGAATCAGACGCTCGGACGCCAGGCTTTCGGCGGAATGTAGGAAGCGTCCGACGAGTCGCTGACGTTGGCGGAATTCATCCGCAGATGAGGCGCGAGTAACTGCCGAATTTCGTCGAGGACGTAACCGCGTTTCGCGCGCACGTGCACGATCGGGAGCGCTGCGCTCTCGAGTACCGAATCGACGAACTGATCACGCGCGAGCCTCTCCGGTTCATCATGCGAAGCGTCGTCGAGCTCGATCGCCACGACCGGCGCGAGCCGCTCGTCGCAAAGCACGAAATCGACGTGCTTGGCGGAGATGGAGTTGAACCGTTGCCAGAACTCGCGGCCGGAAGCCTGCACGCGGACGAGGTCGGCGAGTCTCACCTTTGCGAAGACGGTGTGCTCAGGCGTGAGGCGGCAAAGGATTTCATAGAGCGACCGCTCGGCCGCCGAGAAGAAGTGACTGCGGAGAGCGAACGGCGGCGGGCCAGGAGGTTCGCTGGGCAATTCTCGCCCGAACTCCACCTCGGCTTTGGCGGAGACATTAGATCTGCCAATCAGCACCGCGGCAACGCACGCCGCGATGGCACAGAAGCCAATGAATATGAGTAGCCCGACGAGCGCTTCCATCGCGTGATTGGCAGCACGTGATGTGCCGCCGAGAGAACGTGGTGCCGAGCCATCCGAGGGCTGCTGCTATCCGAAAAGCTTGCTGGGACCAGTGAAGTTCGGCAGCTCGATCATGTTCTCGAAGCGGAGCCCCAGCTTCTCGAGCAGCCGAATCGAGCGCTCGTTCTCCGGCGCGGTGATTCCAACGATGCGCTTCAAGCCATAAGCGCTGCGGCCGTAGTGCATGACTGCAGCGGCAGCCTCATACGCGTAACCGTTTCCGGCGAAGCGATCGAGCAGCGAGTAGCCGATGTCGACGTCGTCCAGCGCCTCGCGTTTTACCATGCCGCAGACACCAATGGGCGTGCCGCTGCCTTTCAACTCGACAATGTAGAACCCGAAGCCGAACTGCTCATAGCTCGGCATGATCTTGGTGCGGATGTAATCCGTCGCATCGTCGAGCGTGCGCACGCCGCGGTCGGCCACGTTCCTGATGAACGAAGGCTCATTCAGCGCCTCGAGCATGAACTCGGCATCAGCATGTGGATGCATGCGTCGCAGGATCAATCGCTCGGTTTCGATCACTGGCGTCCTGATGTCAGCTGGCGCGCCGGTGAGGTTGCGCTTCTGGAGGTAGTAGCGCGTGTGTCCCGGCGGATAATCTTCGAGTTGCCCGAATACCTCAAAGCCGAGCTTCTGGTAAAATGGAAGCGCTTGAAACTCGAACGTATCGCAGTGCACATGCTTGCAGCCGCGGCGCACCGCTTCCTCCTCCGCAGCTGCGATCAGGCTCCGGCCGGTGCCCGATCCGCGATGCGTTTCCGCCATCCAGAGATGACCGATGAAGAGCCAGGTCCATTGCGTCGAGCCGAGCAAACCCCCGACAAGCTCGTCGCCGCTTCGCGCGAGCACGTTTAGCTGGCGATAGCCTGCGTCGCCGGCCCGACTGATGTTGTAGCCGACCAGCCCGCCGATGATGGTCGCGCGTTCTTCCTCCGAGATGCTGTCGTTGATCGTCGTCTGCATCGCGGCCTCGCTCATTAGCCTGAGAGAAAGCGGCGCGCCCTCGGATTGCAACATCGCTGCGTCGGGAGTGCGAAGTTTCCGGGTGTGAGCAGTGCGCGAATGCAATAAGCTCCACGCGTGAGTGTCCCTAACGAATCAGACGCAACCATGGCCGTGTATCTCGATCTTGAGAACATCGCCATCGGTGCGCACGAGGCGCAGTTTCCGGCCTTCGATATCGGCAAAGTGCTTGAGCGGTTGCTGCTCAAAGGCCACATCGTGGTCAAGAAGGCTTACTGCGATTTCGATCGCTACAAGACGTTCAAGCGCGGCCTGCACGAGGCGGCTTTCGAGCTCATCGAGATTCCGCACGTACGACAGTCAGGCAAGAACTCCGCCGACATCCGGATGGTCGTGGACGCGCTGGATCTTTGCTACACGAAGAGCCACGTCGACACGTTCGTCATCATCAGCGGCGACTCAGATTTCTCGCCGCTGGTGAGTAAGCTGCGCGAGAACGACAAGACGGTGATCGGCATGGGCGTGAAGAAATCGACCTCCGATCTCTTCATCAGCAACTGCGACGAGTTTCTCTACTACGACGATCTCGTGCGCGCCGAGCCGGCGAGAAGACGGCGGAGCGCTCCGCGTCGTTCAGGTGCTGCGGCGGAGGCGGCGCCAGCGACCCCGGCGCCAATCGAGCCGCAAGAGCAAGGCCCGTCGCCAGACCGCGCGCTTGAGTTGGTCATGCAGACGCTGGACGCGCTACGTGCCGAGCGGGGTGAGGATTACGAGGTGCGCGGCTCGTTGATCAAACAGACGATCAAGCGCCGCAATCCCGGCTTCAACGAACGCGCGCACGGCTTCCGCGCGTTCAACGATGTGCTGATCGAGGCCGAGAAGCGCGGCCTCTTGAAGCTGGACTCAGACAAGCAGGCCGGCAGCTACATCGTCCGCGCCGCCGAGTAGACGGCGCGGCCAACAGTAGCGATTACGCTGACGAGCGGCTAGCGCCCGAAGATCAGCGCACGATGAGTGCGATGACGATCGCGCAGCCGATCGATCGGGCCGCGGCGTTCACGGACCACGTAGCGGCCCCGGATCCAGCGGCCGTTGACGGCGCGGCGTCCGGGCACCCAGACATAGCGCGCGTCATCACGCCAATACGACGGCCCATGCCGATAGTAAGGGCGATCTTCGACGTGAACGTAGACGCGCTGGGCGTCGGCACGTTCCACGGGGATGAAGGCGCTGGCGCCAAGAATGGCAGCAATCAGTAGCGTACGGTGAATCGTCATGGTGAAGACGATTCGGACGCTAAGACGCTTTCGGCTGCGTTTGCGAGGGCAGCGGGTGCCTCTGCAATGGAGGCGAGTGGCGAATGGGCTTTTCGTCCGACCTGAGCAGCGGCACGTTGAGTCACATGCCTCAACGCCAGCAATACCTCTTCGTCTGCACGAATCGTCGCGCGGACGATCACCCGAAAGGCTCGTGCATGGCGCGCGGCGCGGAGGCGTTGCAACAAGCGCTAAAGAGCCAGCTGAAAGCACGCGGTCTCGCTACCCTGCAGGCACGCGCCTGCACGTCCAGCTGCCTCGATCAGTGCACGGCCGGTCCTACGATTCTGGTCGAGCCGGATCACTTCTTCTATGGGCGAGTGACGCTGGCCGACGTGCCGGAGATTGTTGAGAGCCTGGCGACCGGTGCGCGCGTCGAGCGACTGGTCATGACCGCAGAAGACCTGGCAGCCGGATAGACGTTATTGCACCGGCAGAGCGCTCGCGACGCGCCGCAGATCAGCCAGCAGGACCTCCATATCTCGCGGCGTGGTGCGGTAGTTCATCACGCAACCGCGCAGGCTGAAACGGCCGCCAATCCGCGCATTCGAGAGATAGGAGCTGCCGTCGCGTTGTAGTTCAACCAGGAGCCGCTCGTTCCATGCGTCGAGCTGCGTATCGGTCGCATCCCGCAGAGCCGCCGGCACGTGGCGGAAGCAGAAGATCGAGAGCTCGACAGGTGCAAGCATCTCGAAGTCGTCGTTCGCGCGCACCAGCGCCTCGAAGTGGCGCGCGCAGGCCAGGTCCTTCTCGATCGCTGCTGCGAATCCACGCACGCCGACCGCTCTCAATGCCATCCAGACCTTCAAGGCGCGGAAGCGGCGCGACAGTTCCGGTCCGTAATCCCAGAACGCAAACGCCTCGTCCGCCTCGTGCGAGATGACACGCGTGTATTCGGCATCGTGCGCGAACGCGGCGCGCGCGGTTTGCGGATCGCGGTACAACACGCAACCGCAATCAACCGGCAGATAGAGCCATTTGTGCGGGTCGAGGGAGATCGAGTCGGCCTGGTCGATGCCATCGAAGAGACCACGCGCGGAGGGCGCCAGCCTGGCGAAACCGCCGTAGCTCGCGTCGACGTGCATCCAGAGATTGAAGCGACGCGCGACGTCGGCGACTTCCGCGATCGGATCGCATGCGCCGGTGTTCACTGTGCCGGCATTCGCTACGACGCAGAAGGGGAGGTGGCCGGCGCGCAGGTCTTCCGCGATTTTCCCCTCCAGATCATCGAGGCGAATCCGGAAACGCTCGTCGACGCGCACCTCGCGGACATTGTCGCTGCCGAGCCCAAGCAGCGTTGCGGCCTTGGCGATCGAGTGGTGCGTTTCCTGCGATGCGTAGATCCGCATCGAGCTGCCTAACGACTGCGCCCCCGCTCGTGCGAAATCGCCTGGCGCCTTTGCTCGTCGGGCCGCGGCCAACCCGGCGAAATTGGCCATCGAGCCGCCGCTGACGAACAACCCAGCAGCGCCCGGATCTGAGCCGATCATTTGCTTGATCCAATCGATCGTGAGGCGTTCAAGCTCGACGGCGGCTGGAGCGGACCGCCACGCCGTGAGGTTCGCATTCAAGGTGGAGGCCAGCAGATCCGCCAACGCCGCGACCGCGATGCCCGGCGCCTGCACGTAGCCGAACATCCGCGGGTGCGCATTGTGGCGACTGTTCGGCACCAGCACGTCTCGGAAGACGTGGAGCAGTTCCTCGAAGGGCACGCCATCCTGTGGAAGCGCGTCGTCCAGCTGCTCGCGAATGTCTCGCGAGGCGACCCTCGGATAGACAGAGCGATTCCGCACCGATCCGAGATACTCCGCCATCGCCTCGATGGCAGAATGCCCAGCGCGCCGGATTTCCTCGGGCGGTAGATCTAGCGGATCGTGCGCGGCCATCGTCGGCATGAAACCAGACCGCGGTGCACTCGAGCAAGGCTGCACCGCATGGACGCGCGCGTGATGGAAAACCGCGTCCGCTGCGTCATACTCCGCGCGTGACTCTTGCCGATTACCTGCGCGCCTCGCGAAGCGCGCTGATTTTCACCGGCGCCGGCATCTCGACCGGCAGCGGGATCCCGGACTTCCGCGGCCCACAAGGTGTCTGGAAGCGGCGGCAGCCGGTCTACTTCCAGGATTTCATGAGCTCTGAGGCGGCTCGCATCGAGCACTGGGATTACAAGCTCGAAGGGCACGGCGCCTTTCGCGACGCGCAGCCAAATGCCGTCCACCAGGCCATCGTGAGTCTGGAGCGCGCGGGTAAAGTGTGCGCCGTCGTCACGCAGAACATCGATGGACTCCATAGCCTCGCGGGTACGACTGCGGAGCGCCTCATCGAGGTGCATGGCACCAACGCAGAGGTGGAATGCCAGAGATGCCACCGCCGCAGCGACCCGGAGCCGCACTTCGAATACTTCCGCCGCACCCGCAAACCACCACTCTGCGATTGCCGCGGATTCCTGAAGCCGGCCACGATCAGCTTCGGCCAGAACCTTGATGCGCGCGTTCTGGAGCGCGCGGCCGATGCGACGCGCGATGCGGATCTCGTCATCGCGCTCGGGTCGACGCTTTCGGTTTATCCGGCAGCTTCATTCCCGCTGAGTGCAGCGGAGCGCGGCGTGCCTTACATCATCGTGAATCGCGGCGAGACCGAACACGACGGCCACCCGCGCGTGACGCTGCGGATCGAAGGTGAAGTGGGCGAGATATTCCCGGCGTCCGTCCGCGCGGCACTCACGTAAGACGTCAGGAGCGGTTCGCGCGCGCGGTCGGGTCACCTTGGATTGACGCTGCCTGTCGGAACCGCCATGATGTCGCCCCAAACAACCCGCAACATGGCCAAACCCGCACAGCCGAAAGTTTTCTCGCACGACGGCGCGATCGATCTCCACGTATCGCCGGAGGTGCGCGCTGCCTTGCGCGAGATCATCGACGAGAAGCCGAAGCGGCTGGTGATCGATCTTTCGCGTGTCCCCTACGTCGATAGCTCGGGCCTCGCGGTGCTCATCGGCGCTAAGCAGGAGCTGGAGGCGAACGGGGGCACGTTCATGCTGGCTGGTCCGCAGCAGGCGGTCCGCACGATTCTCGAGAGCGCGCGGCTGGATCAATATTTCCAGCTGGTGACGGACCTCGACGCCGCACTAGCGACGCGCTGAGGTCGCGCGCTTCGGTTCGGCCGCAGCAGGTGGTCGCGACTGTGCTGCGGAGCTCGCTCTAGTTCATCGAAGCTTCTCCGCTGCGGGATGCACCGCCGGCATTTCGGAGGCGGCGTTTCCGCGCAAGGCGCTGGTTGAACGTTTGTACGAGTGCCGCTGTCCCAGGCACATGATTTTTTCCGAGGCTCTTGCGAGCGAAACGTTCCCACCCGCTGCACTCGTCCAAACATCACCTTCGCTGCGGGTCCGTGGCGCCGCTCTGAAAGCGATCGCTCTCGGTCTGGCGGCACTCTGTTGTTCAGCAACCCCGCAGGCGCAGGCCCAGGAGGGCGGTCAGGTGCCTTATGCCACTATCCATAAGGTCGTCAGCCGCGCGGGCCAGGTGAAGCATCCGAAGGTGCGTGCCATCGTCACCCTCCAGTCGAAAACAGGAGCCGCGAAGCAGAAGCCGATCACCATGGTCATCCAGGCGAAGAGCGGCCCGATCAATGTCGCAGTGAGCGAGGATGGGGAGATCCGGAATTTTCCGATCAGCGCCGAACTCCTCAAAGAAAACCCGATGGTGCAAAGCAATCAACCGAAAGGCAGCTCGCAGCTCCGCGTGGACCTAGAGGCGGTGCTGCCGGATGGGCTGAGCTACTCATATCGCGAGCTGTCGCAGTTGCTGGATGACGCCAGCGCCGAGATGAAAAAGCAGGCTGGGATGCTCTCGATGATGATGCCGCGCCCGAAGGCACTCTCCTTCGAGTTCGGCGGTGGCGGGAAGCAAACGGTCACGATCAAACGTGCCGAACCGCAGGTGTTGAACGCCGACGCGAACGGCGCCGTGCTGCTGGAGATCGACAAGAAGCTGGCGGCGGAAGATCCTCAGGTCGTAGTTTCCGCCAGGCCCTCGAAGGTGCTGGTGAGATAGCGCGCCGTGAGCCGCGCAGCCGGGAAATGTGATTTCTGGTTGCTGCCGGTGCATGGATATGTTCACGTGAACGCATGCACTACTTTCGGCGTCTTTGGGGATTCTTCACCCGCTGGGGATCGACTCGCGAACGTCAGCTCGAGCTCCCACTGGTGTGGACGACGAAGAGGCGCTGAGGCCGATCCGCGAGGCGCTCGAGCGCGCGCGAGAGCGCGTCGAGTATGCCATCGGGCGGCTGAAGTCATTCGAAGAAGTGCGATCGCTGCGATGGCGTTGCAGCGGGTGCGGCTTCACCAAGCGCTTCACGAAAGCGGTGCCAGTCAGCGTCGCGCCGCCCTGCCCGAAATGCAGCGGCGGGAGTTTTGAGCCAGGCTGACGTTGCGCAGTGAAAAAGCCGCGGCGGCTTGTGCGCGCGAGAGTCGAATCGGAACGCTCCGCTCCCTCGCGGCAGCTCTCGCCGCCGCTCCGCTGCACAACCGCGCGCCGCTCCGCACCCGAATTGGGATCAGACGCAGCTGAATACCTGCTGCGCTCGACACGTCCACGGACAAACACATCCAATAGAATCGACCAAACCAAATCATGAAAAAATTCCTTAGCCTCTGTTTGAGCGCCACGCTTCTGCTGGCCAACGCCACGACCGGCAACGCCGGCGAGCAGGACTTCACCGTCATCAACAAAACCGGTGTCGAAATCAACGCCCTCTACGTTTCACCCGCCGACAAGAAAGAGTGGGGTGAAGATATTCTCGGCCAGGACACGCTGGCTGCCGGCGCGAGCGCCGACATCGAGTTCGATCCAGCCGAAGAAGCCGACAAATGGGACCTGCGGGTCGAGGACAAGGAAGGCAACTCGATCGAGTGGAGTGATCTCGACCTGACCGAGATCGCGAAAGTCACGCTCCTCTACGCCAACGGTAAAGCGACGGCGAAGGTAGAGTAAGGCCCCACACCACGAGCATTTGAAAAGGCGGTCCGCATCACTGCGGGCCGCCTTTTTCGTTTCAAGCACGGCACGCGACGCGAGGCACTCAATCTGACTTCGCTACCGAACGGAGACACGCGGCACCGCTACGCCGCGTCGCGCGGCCACGACGCTACTGCGTGGTTTTCGTGCTGGTCTTCTTTGCGCCTGCCAGGCGCTCCGTCTTCTTACGACGAGCTGCGCGTTTCTTTACGTTGTCTCTGCCTTTGCTGTTTCCCATAAGGCCGCACAATCGCCGCTTCACGCCCTCTTCCCAAGCTGTTTTGCGAGAGGGGCGTTTTTGCGCGCCGCTCGCGCGGCAGGGACGCCGCGCCGCGGCGTCCGAGGCGCGGTGCTTCCGCGGAGAGCGTGCGATAATCAGCGAACATGCCGCGCCGCTCGGACATCGCAGCGCGATGTCCCTACCACTCGAGCGTCGTCACGCGGCGGGCTTGGTTCGCAGGGTTCGGAACGTGATCGAGTATCGCAGCGTCTTGGTCGGTGGAATATGATGCTGCCAGTCCGTTCGGACGCTGCCGCGCAAGATGTAGGCTGATCGTGCAGCGAGGTGCTGGCCGAGCGGCTTCGCGCGTTTCGTGCCGGCAGGCGCTGCTTTCACCACCGGCCACGGCCGAAATTGCATCGTGCACTCTCCGAGCAGCGACACACCGACGACGATGTCGAATGGCGGTGCATCACGATGCCAGCCGATCTGCGCGCCTGCGCGATACTCGGTCACCAGCACCTCCTCGAGACGTTCTGCGTCGCAGCCGGAAAAGCTGGCGACACGATCGCGCAGCGACAGGAGAAAATCAGGAGTCGGCGGCGCCTCGGTCAGTTTAAACGTCTCAAACCCGTAGTGCCGGCCGAACTGCACGGTGCGTCGCTTCGCGATCACGCCATGCATTCTGATCTCCGCGAATGGCAGTTCCTGAATCGCCGCGACCAGCTGCCGTTCTTCCTCCGCGGAAATGAAATCGTCGCGGTACACGAAGCCCTCTGGCATCTGCGACACAGTCGCGAACAGCTCGGTTTGGTTCACGGATGAGGGATCGTTGTCGACAGCGGCGACGGATTCCGGCATTCCACTAGCACGCACGTCGCCGCTCGGTGTGGTAACGTCGTGTCACCGTTATGGCGAAACCAAATTACTCAGGCGAGAAGCGTCGCAAAGAACTCGAGAAGCAGAAGAAGAAAGAAGAGAAGAAGCGCCGCAAGCTGGAGAACGCTGCGCGCGGCCCGGACGATGCCTCGACTGACGCAGACGAGGCCGGTGAGGCAGGCGACGCATCAGCGGACGCTGGCGAGCAACCTGCCGTGCCGTCGCCAAGCTAGCGCGGCCCCGGGACGCGCTCGCGAGCGCATTTGGCAGCGTAGGAAGCACGAGCAGCTACAGGCGGTCGTGCTGCGGATTTGCCGCGCCGCGAACGAGCTGATTCAGCGCACAAAACGGCGCAGTGCCTTTGCTCGTGGGCCAAGGCGGTTGCGCCGCGGGCTGACGTGCCCGTGATTTGTGCGCGCGTCAGAGCGCGAGTGCCTGAGGTCGTTATTCCTCGCAGGGAACGAGGTAGCGAAAATCGGGATCGTCCTTCGTGGCGTAAAGCACATACCCCGCCTTCGGAGCTTTGATCTTCACCCAGTATCCGCCGTCGGAACTCGTCTTGATCATCGGGTAGACCGCACCTGCGTCGGTCAGCTCCTCGCCATCGAGTTGCACTTCCTGGCCCCTTTTGAGGCTGCCGAGCTTGCGGCTGTCAGACGATGCGCCCGCACGAATGAGCAGGCCGACCTCAGACTCGACCTTGTGGCATTCCGCTAATGGATCGCTGCCGGTCGGCAGTTCGGCGGAAGCATTGTGGAGTGCCGACAGGGTCGTGAGCGCGAGCGCAACGGCAACACCGGAAATTGTTTTGTGCATCTATGTTCTTAGCTGCCAATCCCGCCGCCGTAAATGGCTCGTTGCAGCCGATGCAGCGAAACTCCTTCGCGCGCGACGCGGCGGCATGCTACGAGTCACGCCCCAATGACCTCGTCGCCTCGACCGATGCATAGCTGGCGGCGCCTTGCGCTCGCCTCACTCTTGGCGCTGGTATCTCTCCCGGCAGCTCTCGCTGAAGGCGACAAGGCCGAGGACACGCCCCGCTTCTGGCAGCGCGACCCGGAAGCCGAGTTCGAGAACGAAGGGCGCAACCACTGCGCTCCTGCCTCCATCGGCGTCGGCCTCGTTTATCTCGCCACGGCGCGCGGCTTCGACGATCTCGTCGAGAGCACCGATCACGACGGTCAAGTCGCGCTGATCACCGAGCTCGCGGAGGAGATGGCGACTGATCCTGCCGAGGGCACAAACCCGGACAAAATCCTGACGGGGCTCCGCAGCTACGCGAAGAAGCGCGGTGTCACGTTTGAGCGGCTCGAGCTGGCGACCTGGCGCGGCGTCAGCGCACGGAACCGGAGCCACCTGATCGGCACCAAGCCAAAGCTGAGCTGGATGACTGCGGCCGCCGACGACCCTGATGCGGTGGTGATCTTCAACTTCGGCTGGTACAAAGAGGACGACGACGGCGGCTACACGCGCCACAGCGGTCACTGGGTCAGCGTGGTGGGCTCTGGCCCACGCGCGCGGCAGTTCGAAGTGCACAACCCGGCGCTAAAGCCCGAGCGCCAGAAAACGGACACCCGCATCACGCTTGCGCCGGTCGAGGATGATTTCGTGATGACGAACGCCGCGGGCGACGAGACGGCGATGACCGGCTACTACCAGGCGGAAGGTCCGGGGTTGCCGTTCAACAAGAACGCGGTTTCCGCCGCCGTGCTGGATTCGGTGATTGTGTTCAAGCTCGACGAGCAGTGAGGGCAGCAGACGACGCTGGCCCGCGAGCGAGCTAAAGCGGATACGACAAGGTCGCGCCGAGGATCGTAACGAGGAGCAGCACGACCGGCACGAGCACGAGGAAGACGACGAAGGTGTAGCCCATCACGTCACGCGCGCGCAGCTGGAACAGGCCGAGGATCGGCAGCATCCAGAATGGCTGAATCAGATTGGCGAGCGCTTCGCCGAGATCGTATGCCGCTACAACCCAGCCGAGGTGAACCTTCAGCTCGTGTGCGGCGGCCATGACGTAAGGAGCTTCCACCACCCACTTCGATCCGCCTGACGGAACGAAGACGCCGAGCACCGCCGAGTAGATCGCCACGATCGCGGGGAACGTCTCGCGGGAAGAGATGCCGACGAAGGCGTGGGCGATCTGCTGGCTCAAGGCGGTGGAGGTGATGATGCTCGCGATGCCGGCATAAAACGGGAATTGAAGAATGACTCCCCACACCGCGGGCGTGGCGCTTTGCACAGCGTGCATGAGGCGCGCGGGAGTTTTATGCAGCAGGAAACCAAGGAGCAGGAACGTGAGATTGACGATGTTTAGGTTGATCGCGTTCAACGGCTCCGCCGCGGCCATGAAGTAGCGCACCAGGTAAGTGCCGCCAATGAGCACGATGAGCCAGTTGAGGATCGGCGAATGCTCGAGCCACTGGCCGGGAGTCGGTTTCTCAATTGTGGCAGGCGGCTCGATCTCCGATTCGCCAAGCTCAATGCCGAGATCGCGCGCTGTCTTCCCGCGCCCGGCGGGCGGCGTCACCAGCCACATGACGACGGTGACGACTGCAATCTCGACGATCACCGAGACGAAGCTTTGCCAGAGGAAGATGGTGTGCTGGAACGGGATCAGCCCGCCCGGCACCATGCCGTTGTTCGCGACGATGTCGCGGATCTGCGGCTGGAGCGCTCCGGGTGTGGCCATTTGCAGCGCAGCCGATCCACTCAAGCCCTGCGCCCAGACGCTGCCGAGGCCGAGGAAGCTGGCCGCGGCGAGTGCGCGGTAGTCCACGCCTTCGACGCGGCGCGCCACTTCCTTCGCAAGCACCGCGCTGAAGATGAGGCTGAAGCCCCAGTTGAACCACGAGCTCGTCATGGCGAAAAACGCCACGAGCGCGACAGCATTGCGCGGTGTGGTCGGCCACGCGGCGACCATGCGGATGACGCGGCCGACCGGCGTCGACGTGGCGAGCACATGGCCGGTGATGATGATGAGCGCCATCTGCAGCGTGAACGGGATTAACTCCCAGAACCCGCGCCCCCAGGCATCGATCACCTGCGGAATCGTCGATGGCGTAAAGGCGACGCCGGACGCGACGACGATCAATGTGGCGATGAGCGCGAAGACGAAGGCGTCGGGCACCCAGCGCTCCGTCCAGTCGGTCATGGACAGCGCGATGCGCGCGAGGAAGCCAGGCTCTTCGGAGAAGGTAGGGTTGTCGGCGGAACGCGGGTCGTTAGGGCGCGCCATGCTGAGATTAAGAAGGAAGAATTACGGCGGCAGAAGGATATTCGCGCGCGCAGCGCCGCTCGGGCCGTGGGAGGTCCAACCTGGGCCGCGGCGCGCGGGTTTTACTACGCCTCGCTGCGGCCATCGGTGTATGGCTTGCCGCACCGTCGGCAGAAGCGCGCGCCGCGATCAGCTTCCACCGTCTCGCAATTCGCGCAGACCCGAGCCTCCTTCGATCGCGCGGCCTGCCGCAGTTCCATGGAGAAGATGCCCGTCGGCACCGCAATGATGCCGTAGCCCATGATCATGATGACGCTGGCGATGAAGCGGCCGAGCACAGTCTGCGGCGTGATGTCGCCGTAGCCGACCGTGGTGAGCGTCACGATCGCCCAGTAGACGCCTTGCGGGATGCTGGTGAAGCCATTCGTTTCGCCCTCCACCAGATACATGAGCGTGCCCATCACAAACACGAGCGCGAGTACGGTGAAGACGAAGACCATGATCTTGCGCCGGCTGGCACGCAGCGCAGTGATGAGTGTGTCGGATTCCTCGAGGAAATGCGCCAGCTTGAGCACGCGGAAGACACGGAGGAGCCGCAGCACGCGGATCACCATCACGTAGTTCGCGGCGGTGAAGAGATTGATGAAGCTCGGCAGGATGGCGAGCAGATCGACCACGCCGTAGAAGCTCCAGGCGTAGTGCCAGGGCCGGCGCACGGAGAGCAGGCGCGCGATGTATTCCAGCGTGAAGAGGCCGGTGAAAATCCATTCCAGTGTGCGCAGCAGTTGCCCGTGAGCAGCCTGGATCGGCTTCACGCTCTCCAGCATGACAACCGTGACGCTCAGGAAGATCGCGATGAGTAGACCGACATCGAATGCTTTGCCGGCCGGCGTGTCGCTCTCGAAAATGATGGTGTAGAGCGTGCGCTTCCACGCCGGCTGGTCCTCGGTCGGGCGGTCCTTCGCTGGGGCTTGCCGTGTTTTCATGCTGTCGAGCGGGCGATGCTAGGTCGCTCCGTGTAGCTTTTGAATCGGAGCTTGGCACCGCAGTGCTCGGGTTCGTCCGTGAGCTGCGAACACCGCTGTCGCCACGCGTGACACGACGCCGCGGCTGCGCACCTCACGGCGTGGCGGTTGCCTCAACAAAGTCCCGCTGGAAAGGGCCCTCGCTATGAATTTGCAGGACCGCTTCGCCTCGCGACCACGCAAAATGCGGAACTCGGGCCGGTATGACGGCGAAGTCGCCGGCCTTGAGTTCGCGGCCTGTGCTTTCCTCGAACCTCGGTCCGAAACCGAGATGCACAGTGCCGGAGATCACGGTGATTCGTTCAGCGGCCGCGGGATGGGTGTGCGGCGGGATCCTGTAGCCGGCGGGCATCTTCAGCCGGATCGTGAACGGACCTGCGTTCTTAGGATCGCCATCTAGCACGACCATCTGCGCACCGGCGGGTAGAGACGCCGGAGCGTCTTGCCACTTCAGTTCGCCTCCCGCGATAATCTTGTGCTCGGTTGCTCCGCGCGCGGTGACGTTCTCCTCGGCCCGAACCAGAGCAGCCGCAGCGATCAGGATGAGTGCGAGGATGATCTTCGTGTTCATAGAGGATTCTAGCGCGTAGATGCGCAGCCGCTCACCGCGTTTGGCAGGCGGGCATTCGCGAGATGGAGAAGAAAAACGTAAGTGATTCCTCCACTTCGGTCGGAATGACATGCGATGCGGTCCACGGCAGGCGGAGCGCCGCGCCGTGCGAACAGTCGGCTTCGCGTGTAACGCCTTGCCGCCACGCAGCTTTATGACAAGCTCGGGGCCGATGAAAGCTTTGCGGTTGGTGTGCTTCGTTGTTCTTGCCGGCGTGGTTCATGCGCCTGCTGCCGAGATTAAGTGGGAGCCGGGTGCGAACATGGACTCGCAGCTTTTCCCGTCGCTCATTCTGGCGACGGCAACCCAGCGGCCGACTGATGACGAGAAGGACAGCGAACCGGACCCCGAAGTGCTGGGCGATGCGTACGGCTCGGTGGGCGTTTCGATCACCGCGCCGACAGCAGGGACGAAGGTGCAGGTGACACTGCTGGAGAATGGCGTCATGAACCGCAGCTCGTGGTCCGGTGTGCTGAAGACTGCAGGCACCGAGTACTACGTGGCGCCGAGGGTGAACTGGAAGTTCGAGCAGCTGCGGAAGGTGCGTCAGCAGTTGCCGTTGAACGTCACCTTCACGGTGGCGGTAGACGGCAAGGAGATCGGCGAGCAGACGCAGACGATCACGTTGCGGACGATCAATGATTGCCCGTTTGGGGTTTCGGAAGCGGAGGAAACGATCGACACCGAGAACGCCGCAGAAGAGGGCGAGGAAGATAACAGCAAGGAGACATCGAGCGGCTTGGGCGGTACCGTCGCGAAATCCGAAGAAGGCGAGGAAGAAGAAGACTCCGACGGCGCAGAGGCTGACGAATCGGGGGAGGAGAGCGCGGGCGAGTACACCGACATGGGATGGATGTTTGCCGCCTATGTGAACGAGAACAGCCCCACGGTGGAGACAGTTCTGAAGGACGGGCTCGGCACGAAGATCGTCGACAGCTTTGCCGGCTACCAAAAGGAGCCGGACGAAATCGTGAAGGAGTTGTTCGCCATCTGGACCGCGCTCCAGAATCGCGGCATCAAGTACAGCAACATCACGACGACCGCTGCCGACTCGCCCAGTGTCTACAGCCAGCACGTGCGTTTCGTCGACGAGTCGGTGGCGAACGAGCAGGCGAACTGCGTCGACGGGAGCGTGCTCTTCGCGTCGATCCTGCGGAAGCTCGGCTTGCGCCCGTTCCTCGTCACGGTGCCCGGACACATGTTTATGGGCGTGTACCTGACGGCGGATGGCGACCAGCGTGTCGCGATTGAGACGACGATGATCGGCGGGCGCGAGCACGAGGAGAAAGCCGCGCTCAAGGTGATGGATGGGCTGAGCGAGATCCGCGCGAAGCTGGACAAGAAGACGGCGGAGAGCGTGGCGTGGAAGACCTTCGCCACGGCACTCGCGCTCGGGACGCAGAACCTCGAAAAGAACAAAGAGAAGTTCGAGGCGGAGGATGAGCCGCAGTATCAGATCGTCGACGTAAACGAAGCGCGTGAAGAGGGGATCATGCCGATCTCGTACGAGAAACCGGAGTAGACTAACAATGCGCGCAGCGCGGCCGGCGAGGTAAACTAGTGCGCTGCCGTCTCTCGGTCGCAGCGCACCCGTTAGGCAGCATAGCTCCGAGCTAGGATGGCTCGCCGCCAATGGAACAAATCTGAGGCGAGTACTTTTATCGTGTGTCTCGGAAGAAGCTGCGCCATGCTGCGCGGCTCGTATCCATGCACGCGACCGAATTTGACGACACGGCCCGGCTCCGGGAACTGCGCCGCTATGCTGTGCTCGACACTCCGCTCGAGGAGGCTTTCGACCGGATCACGCGGCTGGCGGCGCGGCTGCTTCGTGTGCCGGTCTCGCTTGTTACCCTGGTGGATGAGGACCGGCAGTGGTTCAAGTCGGCCTACGGCTGGGACAAGCGCGAGACGCCGCGGGAGCTCTCGTTTTGCGCGCACACCATCGGTTTTGATGAGGTGATGGTGGTGCCGGACGCGACGAGCGACGAGCGTTTCAAGGCGAACCTGCTCGTGACAGGTGATCCGCGGATCCGCTCCTACGCCGGTGCGCCGCTGAAAAGCGCGAACGGGTTTAGCCTCGGCACACTCTGCGCGATCGACATCAAGCCGCGCACGTTCTCGGCCGACGAACAGGAGATCTTGCGCGATCTCGCGATGCTGGTGCGGGACGAGCTGGAGTTGCGGCTCGCGGTGCGCGCGCGTGCCCAACAAGCCGCGGTCATCAGCAACCTTTGGGCGGGTGTCGTCGTGACTGATCCGTTGCAGCACGACAACCCGATCGTCTTGGCGAATCCAGGCTTCACTACGATGACGGGCTACGAATTCGAAGAAGTGGTCGGGCAGAACTGCCGCTTCCTGCAGGGGCCGCAGACTGACGACGCGGCGGTCGATCAGGTCCGGCAGGCGATGAAGCAGCGCCGGACGGCTACCGCGGTGATGCAGAACTATCGGAAGGATGGCACGCCCTTCTGGAACGAACTGACGATCAGCCCGGTGTTCAACGAAGCCGGCGAGCTGATCAGCTTCATCGGCCTGCAGCGCGACATCACGGAGAGGAAGAAGCTGGAGACGCTGCGTGATGACCTCGTCCACATGATCGTGCACGACCTGCGCTCGCCGCTCTCAGTCGTCGCTGGTTACCTCGACCTGCTCCGGCACGACATCGATCCCGCCGCGACGCCGACTCACGCGCGCTACGTCAGCCGCGCCCTGCAGAGTTCCGAGCTGCTGCAGGAGATGATTACTTCGCTGCTCGATATCAAGAGACTGGAAGCCGGTGAGATGCCGATTTTTCTGCAGGAGGAGGAACTCGGATCCCTCGTGCAGAACGCCGTGCAAACCTGCGGCGGTGAAGCGCGCGATAAGTCGCTCGAGTTCGTCGGCGGTCAGCAGGTGAAGGTGAGGTGCGATGCCGAGCTGACCAGTCGCGTGCTCTCGAACCTGATCAGCAACGCGTTGAAATTCACACCTTCCAATGGGCGCGTGCAGGTGAGCATCGCAGCGCGCGGAGACGAGGTGACCGTCGAAGTGAGTGACAATGGGAATGGAATTCCGTCCGAGTTCCACGAGCGCATCTTCGAGAAGTTTGGGCAGGTGGAAGCGCGCAAGGTGAGGCACTCGACCGGCCTCGGGTTGGCGTTCTGCAAGCTCGCGGTGCAGGCGCAAGGCGGAAGCATCGGCGTGCGCAGCGAAGTCGGCCGAGGCAGCACCTTCTTCTTCTCACTCCCGGCGCAATCAGGCGACGAGTAACGACGCAACGCTTGCGCTGATCCGCGCTGCGTGGTGAGCCGCGCGGCTCGCTCGACGAGCGGTCGGGAAGTGACCGCGCCATGGCTCGCGGCTGCCTACTTGAACGGCGGGTATGCGGTATTTTGTTCCGGGTCTCCTGGGAGGTAGAGGACCCAAAGCGGCTGCCCAGGCGCTCGCGCCGTGATGGTGCTGTCCCACGAGACGACGGTGCCTTCGTGTAGCTGCCCGCCGACCGGGAAGTGATAGGTAAGCTTCCACGGGTGCACGCCATTCAGTGTTTGTGACTGGTCCTGGGCAACGCCGACGACCTTGCCTTCAACGACCGTGCCGCGCACGAAAGCGTTCAGCGTGCTCGCCGCTTGTCGCCGCCCGATGAGTAGCATGACGAAGCCGCCCACCATGAACAGCAACGGCAGCGGCGCGCCGATGAGCAAACCCAGCAGGAGGAATGATAGGAAGATGAAACCGCCGATCAGAAAGAAAATCAGGCCGACGAGGGCGAGGATGTTGCCCGACCATTTGCGCCGGAACTCGAAGCCTTTCGGGAGTGGGCGCGGGATTGGTGGAGGCGGCGGACCGAGGCCCTCGCCGGGCTGAGGCGGCATGGGACCGCCGCAGGAGTCGCAGCGATTTCGCCACGTTTGGTAATGGATTCCGCACCATCCGCAGGTGATCACGCGCGGACTATTCCCAAAGGGGCCGGGTAGCGCAATCGCTGCGACTGGTATCGAGGGGCGAACTAGTGCAGTGAGGTCCGACGAAATAAGCGGCGTGCTGCACGCGTGGAGGGACGGGCGCTGTCCGGTCCTTCCTGCTCAGGGACGCCACAGCGGGCGTCCCTCCAGTTCGTCGCCGGGTGTAATTATGATTCGTTGCTACGGGTCCGTGTGAGACCCAACCGAACCAACCGAAGGACCGACGTAGCCGCCGCGGACGATGGTGCCGTATCCGCCAGAGATGACGCGGCGCACAGGCCGGCCGGTTTCGGGATCGACCTCTAGCGCTTTGTCTTCGAAGCTTTGCCGCAGCTCGAAACGGAGCGCCGGTTCAGCACCATCCGCAGACTCGTAGACGTAAGTCGGCATCCGCAGTTCCTAGGACGCGAGCGCCGGCTCTGGCGAGGGGGGCGCGTGCGCAGCCGCCTGCCACTCGATCTCGGCGGCAGTCGCTTCGCGGACTGATGAGGCGAGCATGTGGCCGCGCCGTTTGTTATCGAAGATGCCGGTGACGAGCAACCCGGTGGGATGCGTGCCGACGTCCTCGATGTGGAAGAAGTCGCGCGCGGAGCGCTCGGTGCCGACCGCACGATCGATGATCATGAGCTTGCCGGCGTGGGCGCGGCGATAGCCGCGTGCGTCGAGTTGCTCAGCGTTTGCCGGTAGTGCGGTGGTCATATGCAATGCTCAGCCGGAGACCGAGGCGGTGATTGGAACTAGGCGGCCTTCTTCTTCGTCGCGGGCGTGCCGGGGAACGTGATGATGGGTGCCGCAAGGGCGTCCGCATCAGGCGCAGCCGTCGACTCGCTCGTCAGCTTGTTGTCGGCGATCTCGCTCAGCGCGACATCGGAGAGCCCCATGCCTGGCGGCACCGCAACGAGCGGCCGGTGGCCGGCGTTTAACTGGCGAACGCGGAGGCGGACGATATTAACGAGCAGCTCCTTATCAGGGATGACGATGGAGGCTCGGCTGAGAATGGTGGAATTCATGGATGTAGTATTGGTGCGCGATGCGGGACGGGTAGGGAGCTGCAGGAGACGCGGGGCACGGACGTTTGTGCCGCGTGAGGACGGCCGGAGTATACGCCGCGCTAGGCCGTTCTCCTAACTGTTATAATTTGAACCGGCGCCGCTCCGACCGGCCGAGGCAGTGCGTCGTGCGACGCTGAGGTTCCACAAGCGGCCAAGTCGCTACGCCGACGCGGCGGCTCGACTCTTCTTCGCACCTTCCGCAGCGGGGCGGACGGCGAGCTTGCGGCCTTTGAACTGGATCCCGTTAAGCTTCTTCAACACGAGCTCGACGCGAGCTTCGGCCACGTCGACCAGCGTCTTGGTTGCTTGCAGATGGATGGCGCCGACTTCGCTCTTCGGAATAGCGGTCACGCCGATGATCACGCCGACGAAGTCGCCAGGCTGCACTTGGTGTGCACGGCCGACGTTAAAGGCGAGCCGGACCATGCCGGGCTCGTGCGAAACGGTGCCGGCTTCTTCGCGCGGGCCGGAGCGTGGTGGACGTTCCGCGCGATCGCGAGGCGGCGGGCCGTCGAAGTCATCGCGGCCGCGCTCACGACGATCTCTCGCGCCAGGATCAGGATAGCTGCGCGCGTCCGACCTCCGGTTGTCTTCCGGCACCGGTGCGGCGGCGGCACGTGGCTTCTCTTCGCCTAACAAGTGGATGAGCGCAGAAGCAATGTCCGTAGGGGAATGGCCTTGCTCGAGCAGGCGATCCAGCAGCTCGTCGTGGCGCTTGTATTCGCCCTTCTCGAGCGTTTCGCGCAGGGCCTCCGCGAAGGCGGTGGCGCGCTTGTCTTCCACCTCTTCGGCGGAAGGGATCTTGGCGCGGCGGATGCGGCTCTTTGTGAAACGCTGGATGTTCTCCAGCCGATAAATCTCGCGGCCGGCGACGAAGGTGACCGCCTTTCCGCCTTTGCCCGCGCGGCCCGTGCGGCCGATCCGGTGGACGTAATCTTCACCGTCATGCGGCAGGTCGTAATTGAAGACAACCTCGATGTCATCGATGTCGAGACCGCGTGCGGCGACGTCCGTCGCGACGAGGATTTCGATGGCGCGTTTGCGGAACTTGCCCATCACGCGCTCGCGCATCGCTTGCGTCATGTCGCCGTGCAATTTGTCGGCGCTGTAGCCACGCGCCTGGAGGTGCTCGGTCAGTTCGTCCACCATCATCTTGGTGGCGCAGAAGATGATCGCGAGCTTTACGTCCTCGAGGTCGATGAGACGGCAAAGCACCTCGAGCTTCGAGCGCCGGTCGACTTCGTAGTAGATTTGCTCGATCGCTGGCACGGTGAGCGCCTGCGCTTCCATGCGCACGCTGACCGGATCGCGCGTGAAGGTTTTGATCAGCTCCTGGATCGGGCGGGGGATCGTGGCTGAGAAGAAGACGGTCTGCCGCTCGTCCGGCGTCTCGCGCAGGATCGTCTTGATGTCGTCGACGAAGCCCATGTCGAGCATGCGATCGGCTTCATCGAGCACGACCATCTTGATTTGGTCAAGGCGGAGGCTTTTGCGCTCGAGATGATCCATCACGCGCCCTGGGGTGCCGATGATGATCTGCGCGCCGGCGCTCAACCCTCGGAACTGGCGCTCGTACGATTGCCCGCCATAGATGGGCAACTCGCGCACGCCGCGCTTAAAGAAGGCCAGCTTGGCGATCTCTTCCGCGACCTGCACGACGAGCTCGCGGGTGGGGCAGAGGATAATGACCTGCGGCGCCCGCAATGCCGGATCGACGGCCTGGATCGCAGGGATGCCGAACGCGGCCGTTTTACCCGAACCGGTCTGTGACTGGCCGACGACGTCTGAACCTTCCAGCAGGACCGGGATGGCTGCGCACTGGATCGGCGAAGCTTCCTCGAAGCCCATGCGCTCAACCGCTTTCAGGATCTCCGGCGCGAGGCCCAGCTCGGTGAATGGCTTCTTCTGCATCACCGCGAGTGTAGCACGCCGCAGGTGTCGCGCCGTTCGCAACCCCAGGAATTTCTGTCGCACCAAGCGTCGCCGGCAGCAGTGGCCTTTACGCTTCGCGGTGCGGCCAGCAGGCGTGCGAGTGCCGCAGAATTACCCGCACATTGCGGTTGAACCCGACTGCAACCGAGGCAACGGTGCCCCTCCGCGCAAACGCGCTGTCTAGTCTCCCGAACCCGGAAAGCTTCTAATCTAATGATCTCTTCTCTGCGCCCGCGTCTCCTCGCCACCGTTCTCGGCGTCTTCGGTGTTGCCACGTTCCTCTCGCCACAGCCTGCCGCCGCCGCTAATGCAGCGTCCGCCTCGCCGGACCGCATTTGGAAGAGCGCGGATAGCATGCCGGCCGCGCCAGTGAACGGGCGAGTGGAAATCAAGACGTCGCAGTTCAAGGCTTTCACGGTCGACCGCGCGCAGTTGAGCACGAGTCTTTCGCAGGCGCCGATGGAGTTCACGGCCGCTGCCAACGGAAGTGGCCCCGCGGAGATCACGCTCCCGAAACCGGACGGCAGCTTTGCGCGGTTCCGGATTGAAGAAGTCGCTCTGATGGAGCCGGGCCTCGCGGCAAAATACCCAGGCATCAAAACGTATCGCGGCCGCGGCATCGATGATCCGACCGCGATGCTCCAGCTCGACGTGAATCCCGAGACGATGCACGCGCAGGTGCTCTCGCCGTCAGGCGCGTGGTACGTCGATCCGTACTGGCAGGGGAACGGCAGCCTGTACATGAGCTACGCGAAGAACGATCTGCTCAGTGGCGATCGGCAGTTCGAGTGCCTCGTGGATCACGACCACTCGAAGGACGGCACTACGCGCACCGCTGCCGCGACAGGCGGAGCCACCGCAGCGAAAGCCGCTACCGCGGGCACGATGCTGCGCTCCTACCGCATCGCGTTCGCTACCTCTGCCCAATACAGCCTTTATCACGGCGGCGCGGCCATGGAGGTTCCCAAAATCCTGGCTGCGATCGTGACGATGAATAACCGCGTCTCAGGAGTTTACGAGACGGAGCTCGGCATCCGGATGATCCTGGTCGAGAACCAGGAGGTGATCATCGCCACGACCACCAACCCGACGCCTTACAGCGACACGCCTGGCGACATCGGGACGAATCCTGCCTATCTCGACCAGAAGATCGGCGAGCCGAACTACGACATCGGCCACGTTGTCACGACCGGCAGCGGTGGCATTGCTGGCCTCGGCGTTGTCTGCCGCGGCTTCAATGTTGTGTCGGGCGGCAGCGCTAAGGCCCGAGGGACCACCGGGACAAATCCCCCGGTGGGCGATGGCTTCTGGATTGATTTCGTCGCGCACGAGATCGGTCACCAGTTTGGCGGTAACCACACCTTCGATGGTACCGGCAGTAATTGCGGGACGAACCAGAACGACGAGACGGCGTATGAGGTGGGCAGCGGGACTACGATCCAGGCCTATGCAGGCATCTGTGGAAACCAAAACACCCAGCGCAATAGCGACCCGTTTTTCCACTTCATCAGTCTGAAGGAGATGTTCGGATTCGCGTCCGGAGCCGCAGGGCGGGCGCCTGTCGTCGTTCAGAAAAATGCATCGTCGGGCGATGGACCTCCCGAAGAAGAGGAAGCCAACCCGGGCTCCGGCACCCTGAATCCCACGGGACCAGAGGTTACCTGGAAGGGCACTGCACCCGGTGGCGCTTCGGAAGGCGAGCTGAGCTGCGTCGAGGGCGTGAACTGCGACACGTTCATTCTCACGCTCTCCGGCGATGCCGGTGACTGGGCCAACAAAGTGGCACAGATCACGTTCACCTGGCCAAGCCCGGTGGATGACTATGACATTTACGTCCGTAAGGGCAGTGTCAACGGACCCCTCGTCGCTAGCTCCGCCTCCAGCAGCCAGCCGGAAGTCGTCACCATCGACCCTGCCGTTCGCGATGTCGGCACCGGTCAATTCGCCGTCCGCGTCGTGTATTTCGCGGCGGTGGGCGCGGCGGGACAATACAATGCTGTAGCAAAGCCGATCGATCTCACAACCCCAGGCGATGCGCCAACGTGCGCGGTCTTGACACCTACCGGAAACCTTCCGCCGACCGCCGAAGCGGGGCCGAACTACAAAATCCCCGCGCGGACGCCGTTTACGCTGACGGCGACCAACGCCTCGGATCCGAACGGCGACCCAATCACCTTCATCTGGGAAGAAGCCGATCTCGGCCCAGGCCCGAAGGACGCCAACACGCCGGACGATGGGAGAAATCCGCTCTTCCGGGATTTCGTGCCGAAGCTGAGCCCGTCGCGGACCTTCCCGAGCTTTCCTTACATTCTGAATAACGCGAATGTCCCGCCGGTTACCTACACGGGGACATCACCGACCGGCGCCGTCTGCGCAGCCGGGAGAACGTGCGTGACGGGCGAGACGCTGCCCACCACCACCCGCGAGCTGAACTTCAACCTCACTGCGCGAGACAACATCTTCGGCGGCTGGACCATGGACGCGATGAAGCTCGACGTCATAGACGGCGGGAAAGGGTTTGCGGTTACTGCGCCGAATGCGCCCGCAACGGTTGAAGGCGGCAGTGCGCTGACGGTGACCTGGGACGTGGCGAACACCACCGGACCAGAAATCAACACGACCAACGTCAATATCCTCGTTGCCCTCGACGCGGCTCTTGGGCCGAACGGGGAGGAACCGGTCTTCCGTATGTTGCTTGCCAACACGCCGAACGACGGCTCAGAGGTCGTCACCCTCCCTAAGGTGAATACGTCGAAAGCGCGCATCATGGTGCAGGCAGTTGGTAACGTCTTCTTCGATATCTCCGATGCCGATTTCACCATCGCGACTCCGGGCGTCGGCCCGCTGCCATCGCAGCTGCTGAACATCTCTACCCGCTTGCGCGTGCAGACCGGTGACAATGTGCTCATTGGCGGTTTCATCGTCACGGGAGACGCGCCTAAGAAAGTCGTGCTCCGCGCGGTCGGTCCGTCGCTCTCGAGCGGCGGAACACCGGTCGCCGGTCGCCTCGACGACCCGACACTCGAGCTGCTCGATAGCGCAGGTAATCCGCTTGCCTTCAACGACAACTGGAAAGATTCCGAGGGACGACCAGAGGTCGAGAGCCAAGGCTTGCAGCCGACCGACGACCGCGAGTCGGCAATCGCAAGAACGCTCGCGCCTGGCTTGTATACCGCCATCGTGCGCGGGGCGAACAGCTCCACCGGCGTCGCCCTAGTTGAGGCATACGACGGTGACCGTTCGAGCCTTACGAAGCTGGCGAACATCAGCTCGCGCGGCTTCGTGGAAACGGGCGACAACGTGATGATCGGCGGGTTTATCGTGGGTGACCAAAGCAGCGGGATCCGCGTGGTCGCACGCGCGATCGGGCCATCCTTGAAGGCGCAGCTCCCGCAGGCGCTCGACGATCCGACGCTTCAGCTCGTCGACCAAAACGGGAATACGATCCGCGCGAACGACAACTGGAAGGACTCACCTGATCGCGGGGCGATCGAGACCGCAGGGCTTGCCCCGACAGCGGACGCAGAGTCAGCGCTCGTCGCCACGCTCACCCCGGCGCCATACACCGCGATCGTTCGCGGCCGGGGTGACACGGCCGGTGTCGGCTTGGTGGAAGTCTACCACATCCCCAATCCTTAGGTTTGCCTGCTCACAGCAGCGGAGGAATTAGCGCCGCGCGCGCTCCGAGAGCGGGGCGCGCGCGTTGCTGCCTCACTAGCGCGCGCTAGCGGGCTCTGGCAGGCAACCTCTCGTCCGTAAGGCCGTTCGGGGGTTGGCGCTCGCGGCCGGCCTTTGCACCGCCGGCGTCCGCGGTGTCGACGACCGGGAAGCCATCGCGCTCGCAGCAGTCTCTGGCCTCGAGCGGGAGGCGACTCCCAGTTGGCAAACATCGCCACGCGCGGCTCAGTCGAAACCGGACAACATCCTGATCGGCGGCTTAATCCTCCGCGGGAACTAGGCGACCCGTGTTGCTGCGTGCGATCGGACCGACGTTGGCTGCGCAGGCTGTACCCAGCACGTCGCGACTCAGGTAACGCTGTTGTTTAACTTCGGTGCTGCACCCGAAGGCCGGCGTCGACGCGCACCCAAGCCGCGACGGTGGTCGATTACCGGCTCACGGCAGCCGTTCGGATATCCGCTGCTGCGCCGCCAGCGGGGGACGAGATCACCTTAGTAAGTCACCTTCTTCGGCAGCGTCTTGGCTGCTTCGATCCACTCGCCGACCTGCTTTTCGTTAGGCACCTTGCCGGTGACTTTCTTCGCGTCGTTCACCTGCTGGAGCTTCACTTGTAGGTTTGAGGCATTGCGTTGGGCGAGCTCCGCCACTGTGTTCACGCCCGCGGCCTCGAGCAGCTCGGCGGTCTGCCCGGCGATCCCCTTGATGCGGAAGAGGTCCGCGTAGTTTACGAACTTCAGGATCTGCGCGGCAGGCAACCCGCTCCGGGCTGCCATCTCCTCGCGGCCTCGCGCGGTGGCTCCCTCCTCCAGCAAGTCATTCACGTTGTTGATACCGGCAGCGTTGAGCTTGGCTTCGGTCGCCTCGGCGATTCCTTGAATTGACGTCAGCTTCGTCTTTGCAGCGTTGGGCTTGTCTGCCGCCTCAACATGCAAAGCCATCGAACCAGCGACGAGAAGGGCAGGGAGCAATTTCATGCTCCGATCGTAGAGCGGCGACCGATTTCCGCGAGCACGAACGCATGATCCGGCTCGCCGCGGATCGCGAGCGGCTGTGTGTCGAGATGATCAGAGCCGACGAGTTGGTGGCGTTCAATGTCGCACCGAAAGGTCGCGATGCCTGCGGTGGAAGCGCGTGTCTACACGTGATCGCCCGGAGCCAGATCGTCAGCAGATCAAGAGTAACCGCGGCTGGCCCGGAGGCGTTTCGGGTGCGCGATGGATACAGGGCGGAACAAGGCTGCCGGGCCAGTCGACCGCGATTCGCCAGAGATTGCCGACGCCGAATGAAAACGGCCGCGCCTGCGGGAGCGATGCGTAATGAAGATCGAAGCAATGCTCGCGCAACGCTTCGCGAAACTCGGCGCCATCCTCTTCCATGCCGAGCAGCTTGAGGAGCTCGGCGCGCACTTCCGGCGCGTCGACCCGTCGTTGCGCCTCCTCGTTAGGCAATCCTTCGCTCGGCGGCCCGTAGTAAGTGCAAAGCCACGTATCCGCCTCCACCGGCGCGCTATCGGCGTGCCACGAAAAGACATCCGTCCGCACCGGCCCCGGCGCTTCATCGCGCGCGTAGCGGTGGACGCAGTTGAGCGCCGGATCGCGGCCCGCCTCGCGCAGCCGCTGCAGATCATCTCGCAGGATCTCAACCGCCGCCCGCCCGGCAGCGCTCACGTCGAAGCCGGCGAGTTGCTCTTCTTCGATTGTCACGATTTCATCGCCGCGGCCGAGCTGCTCGACCACTTCGCCGAAATCGCCTGCGAGGGTGCGCCGCCAGCAAAGCGCATTCACGCCTCTCGCGAACGGCGTCCCCATCAGCTCAGCAAAGCTGTGCACGGTCTTAATTCCGGGGTAATCGGGCGGCGGCATCGGCAGAACTCTGGCTGACACAACCTGCCTGCCTACGACGTGGCGTACCTGCGCGTCAAGGCACTTGGTCACCGGTTCCGATTTCGCTGCGGGGCGCAGCACTCGCGTTCGTTAGGCCTGCGATGTAGCCTGACAACATGTCTGAAACTACCGCGAGTGCCGCTGGCGCTACGCCTCGCGCTCGATGAGCAAAGTGCGCCTGCCGGGACTGGTTAATGTCCACTCGCACACGTTTCAGCGCGCGATTCGCGGCCGCACCGAGCATCGCACCGCCGCGCAGGATGACTTCTGGACCTGGCGCGAAGCGATGTATCACGCCGCGCAGAGGCTTTCGCCGGGCGACATCTACGATGTCGCGAGGATGGCGTTCCTCGAGATGGCGCTCAGCGGCATCACCCACGTCGGCGAGTTTCACTACCTGCATCATCAGCCGAACGGTGAGCCATACGACGATCCGAATCTCCTCGCGCGCCAGATCATCGGCGCAGCGGAATCCGTCGGCATCCGCCTCACTCTGTTGATGTGCGCCTACGCGCGCGCCGGCTACAACAAACCGGCGAACCCCGGCCAAGCGCGTTTTCTCACCGCCACGCCGGAGCTGTTTCTCCAGCGCTTCGAAGAGCTCGGTGCGGCTATTGCCCGAGAGGAAACGCCGGTCCGGCTCGCACTCGCGCCTCACAGCATTCGCGCGCTCCCGTTCGAATACATCCGCGAGCTGGTGCGATATGGCGCCGCGCACAAACTCCCCGTCCACATGCACCTCAGCGAACAGCCTGGCGAACTCGACCAATGTCGGGCCGAACACGGCACCACACCGGTCGCTCTCCTCGCCCAGCACGATCTGCTCAGCGACACATTCACTGCTGTGCACGCCACCCATATCTCCGATGAGGAGGTGCAAGCGCTCGCCGCAGCTGGTGCGACCGTCTGCGCCTGTCCCACGACCGAGCGCAACCTCGGGGACGGCATCGCCCCGGCCGATCGCCTCGTTGCCGCAGGCGTGCCAATTTGCGTGGGTACAGACAGCCAGATCCAGATCGATCTGCTGGAGGACGCGCGTGAGCTGGAGTACCACCTGCGACTCCAGCGCCTCCGCCGCGTCGTGCTCGCGGATGACCTCGCGCAGCCACTCCTCGACATCGCCACTGTCAACGGCTCGAAGAGTCTCGGCGGCGCCGCAAACGACGACGATCACATCATCATCGATCTCCACGACCCGAGCATCGCCGGCGCGCCGGATGAGCTCGGCGCCGTATTCTCACTGGAACGCACCGCCATTCGCGACGTCTTTGTCGGCGGAAAACAGATCATCCACGACGGCCGGCACCTGCTGCAGGAAGAGATCGTCGGTCGCTTCGTCGCGGTGCAGGAGCGGCTCTGGCGATGAGCAATGTTGCAGAGCTCCTGCGCGAGCTCGTTGCGATCAATTCCATCTCGTCGGTCTCGAACCGACCGGTGATCGATTTCGTTAAAACACAGCTCTCCTGGCCGGTCACCGAGTTCACGTATCGCGACGCGGATGGCGTCGAAAAAGTGAACTGCGTCTTCGGCCCCTGCGATGCTCGGCTCGCGCTGGTTTGTCACACCGATACCGTGCCGTTCGACGAGAAACTGCCCGCGCGCTCCGATGGCGAGAAGGTATGGGGCCGCGGGAGCTGCGACACCAAGGGTTTCCTCGCCGCAGCGATCGGCGCGCTCAACAGTGGCGATACAGGCCGCAACGTCTCGTTAGTCCTAACCGCCGATGAAGAGATTGGCTGTGTGGGAGCGAAACATCTTCTCGCGCGCCGCGCCATCTCGCCGCGCTTCGCCATCGTCGGCGAACCGACTTCACTGCAGCCGATCCGCGCCGGAAAAGGCTACGCGCTCGCGGAAGTGATCGTCGCCGGCCGCGAAGCGCACAGCGCCTTTCCCGTGCTCGGCGTCTCTGCCATTTCACGCGCGGCGCGCTTGATCCAGCGCATCGAGGAGTTCGGCAGGGAACTCGAACAGCAGACCGACTCCTCCTTCGACCCGGCCTTCACCACCATCAACATCGGCCAGATCTCAGGCGGCACCGCGAAGAACATCATCCCCGGGGAATGCCGCTTCCTGGTCGAATGGCGACCGATCCCGTCGCAGGAGCCCCGCGATGTCGCCGACACCCTGACGAACATTGTTGGCGATCTCGGTTTCGTTGAAGTGCGGCGCGCCGAGCGAGGCTTTGCCACTCCGGGTGAGAGCCGGCTGGTAGAGCTTCTCGAGAAAGAAGCCGGTCGAAGTGCCGGTGCGGTATCGTTTGGCACCGAGGCGCCGCAGCTCGCCGCATTGGGCGCGGAGACGGTAGTCTTCGGCCCCGGCAGTATGAGTGTCGCACACACCAGCGGCGAGTTTGCTCCGGTGGCCGAACTGCAACGCTGCAGTGCAATCCTGCGCAAAGTCATTGCGGAGCTGGTCGGCGACAACGCTTCGACGAAGTGACGCCCTGTCCAGCCGACTGCCGCCAGCGCAGCTAAGTTCAGCGAGGCGCTCGGCCCTTGGGGAAGGTGAATCTCCAGCTGCGGATTCTGCAGCGCGGCCGCCACGTTCGGCAAGGAGGTCCCGATCGCCCGCACGATGCGCCGCTTCAGTTCTGTGCCGCTGATGATCAAGCCTGCGATCAGCATATGGTCGCCGGCCTGTGCCCAAAGGCGTGTGGCGACGTCTGTGCAGGTCTACCGACTCCAGCCGCCCAGTTGCTCTCTTTGAGCAAGGCGCTCGAGCTCCTTTAAACGGCGATACTGCGAGCGAGAGTCGCGCCCGTACGGCGTATCCGCACGCCCGCTATGCAGAACCGCCAGTCCATTACGCACGAGAACCTCGGCCAGATCTTTATCGCCGGCCGTACGCACAAAGGCGAAGTAGCGGCCGTCGTCGAAGATCGACTGCCAGCGCGTGAAGATCGTGAACGGCTCCGCCAGTGCGCGTGCCGTAAAGAGTTGCGCCTCTCTGCCGAGCGCAGGAACCCGGCGCACATTGACGCGGAAGTATCGCGCCTGCCGTCTCGATCGCTTGCCCGACAGGTGCAGCTCGCCGGCGTCTACGAAGTAGAGTCGCAAGGTAGCCGACCTGCCGTCTGGCAAGCGCGCCACAAAGCTGTCCCCGTCGTTTGTGGCGTGCGGCTGGAGCGTGCACCCGGCGACCTGCTCGTACTGCTGCAAAACAGCTGCGCGAGCGACCGCGCCGTCCAGCCCGAAGAATATGGCGCCGACCGCTAACCCGAGGCGAATCAGCCGCGCCATATTTGAAGCGCCGCGGCTGAAGTGCCCGGCGCCGGCCCTGATGGTAATCGCCGTCAACTGCGCCCTTGAGCTCGTGCCTCTGCCGGCCGCCGGCCGCTTCGGATGTGCGGCGACCTTCACCCCCAACCGCCGTAACGTGCATAGAGTGGATGTCGCGGATTCGGGGTAGAACCGCTGATACGCATTGCTGCGGCTCGAGATCAAATCAGATGCTTCGAGCTTGGCCGACTCGTCTTGTACCGTGTGCGGCGCGAGAAAAGCTCAAACGCACCAGCGTCTCGCCCATATAGCTCCTCGCGCGCATCGGTGAACAACAGCCGCAAGACGTCTGCGCGCATTAAGGGAAACAGAGTGTGGAGCAAACTTCGCTGATGCACCCTCAGCCGAAGCTATCTCGAAGGCTTTAAGCCGGCAAGTTGGCGGAGCTTACGAAGGAGGTTCGCGACCAGAGCGAGCGGCGCGTGCGCCAGAACTTCGTGGACCGTTGAGACGCTGGCGCTGCCGGCGTTGCATGAGACCCACGAGCACGAGCACGAGCACGAGCACGAGCACGAGCACGAGCACGAGCACGAGCACGAGCACGAGCACGAGCACGAGCACGAGCACGAGCACGAGCACGAGCACGAGCACGAGCACGAGCACGAGCACGAGC
>CADCTA010000118.1 GCA_902805675.1 uncultured Chthoniobacterales bacterium
ACGAGTATCCGCAGGGCTCCGCGTGCTTCATCCAGAGCGTGGAGGACACGATGGAGGACATCATGCGCCTGGCGATGAGCGAGGCGATGCTCTTCAAGTACGGGAGCGGGACGGGGAGCGATCTCTCGAGCCTGCGGTCGACGCGCGAGAAACTCAGCGGCGGGGGCAAGCCGAGCGGGCCGCTTTCGTTCCTGAAGGTCTACGACCAGGTCGCGAATGTGGTGAAGAGCGGCGGCAAAACGCGGCGCGCGGCGAAGATGAACACGCTGAAGGATTGGCACCCGGACATCGAGGAGTTCATCGATGCGAAGCAGAAGGAAGAGAAGAAGGCCTGGGCGCTGATCGAGCAGGGCTACGACGGCAGCTACAACGGCGACGCCTACGGCTCGGTGATGTATCAGAACGAAAACCTGAGCGTGCGGGTGAGCGATGAGTTCATGAACGCGGCGGTGGAGGATCGCGAATGGATGACGCGGCGCGTGACCGACGGGGCGCCGTGCGAGAAGAAGGACGCGCGCACGTTGCTCCGGAAGATCGCGGAAGGGACGCACATCTGCGGCGATCCCGGGATGCAGTTCGACTCCACGATCCACAAGTGGCACACGTGCAAGGGGACGGGCCGGCAGAATTCGACCAATCCGTGCTCGGAATACCTCTTCCTCGACAACACGGCGTGCAATCTCGCGTCGCTCAACCTGATGAAGTTCAAGGGGCCGGACGGCGTCTTCGAGGTGGAGCGGTTCAAGTCGGCGTGCCGGCTCTTCATTACCGCGCAGGAGATCCTGGTCGATAACTGCAGCTACCCGATCAAGGACATCGCGGAGAATTCGCACATCTTCCGCACGCTCGGGCTCGGCTACGCGAATCTCGGGTCGCTCATCATGAGCTACGGCTACGGCTACGATAGCGTGGAAGGCCGGGCGATTTGCGGCGCGATCACGTCGATCATGACGGGCGAGGCGTATGAGCAAAGCGCGCGGCTGGCGCGGGCGATGGGGCCATTCCCCGGGTATCGCGATGCGCGCTGCAGCGGCACGCCGAAGCCGGCCGCGAAGGACAACGTGGCGCCGATGCAGGAAGTGATCGAGCAACATCGCGCCGCGGTGGCGGACATCTGCGCGAATGACGAATTCGGCTACCTGAAGGAGGAAGCGGCGAAGGTGTGGGAGAGCGCGTCGACGCTCGGCAAGCGCCACGGTTACCGCAATGCGCAGGTCACTGTGCTGGCGCCGACGGGGACGATTTCGTTCCTGATGGATTGCGACACGACGGGCATCGAGCCCGACATCGCGCTCGTGAAATACAAGCTGCTCGCCGGCGGCGGCATGCTCAAGATCGTGAACCAGACGGTAAAACCCGCGCTCGAGAAGCTGGGCTACAACTCGGAGGAGATCGAGCGCATCATCGCGCACATCGACACCTTCGACACGATCGAGGACGTGCTCGACACCGACGGCACCTGCATTTCCTCCGGCCTGAAGCCGGAGCACATCGCGATCTTCGATTGCGCCTTCAAGCCGCACCGCGGCGAGCGTTCGTTAGGCTACATGGGCCACCTGCGCATGATGGCCGCCGCGCAGCCATTCCTGAGCGGCGCGATCTCGAAGACGGTCAACATGCCGGAAACGGCGAGCGTCGAGGAGATCATGCACACCTACACCGAAGGCTGGCGCCTCGGGCTGAAGGCGATCGCGATCTATCGCGATGGCTCGAAGCGTTCCGCGCCGCTGAACGTGAAAAAGACCAAGGACATGGGCGGCATGCTCGACGCCGACGCACCGCCGCTCGACATGCTGGTCGAGCGTCCGGAGTTGCAGGCGCGCATCCTGGAGCTCGAGGAAGAGCTGAACGCCCTCCGCGGCAAACCGACGCGCCATCGCATGCCCGACACGCGCATGTCGCTCACGCACAAATTCGAGATCGCGGGCCACGAAGGCTACATCACCGTCGGCCTCTACGAGGACGGCATGCCGGGCGAGCTGTTCATCCAGATGTCGAAGGAAGGCAGCACGATCGGCGGCCTCATGGACACCGTCGCCACGCTCACCTCGCTGTCGCTGCAATACGGCGTCCCGCTCGAGTCGATGGTGAAGAAGTTCGCCTATCAACGCTTCGAGCCCAGCGGCTTCACCAAGAATCCGGATATCCGCAACGCGACGTCGATCACCGACTACGTCTTCCGCTGGCTCGGGTGCCAGTTCATCCCCGGCTACAAAGAAGCGACCTCACCGCATAAGAGCCAGCCAGAGCTCCCGATGAAGGAGATCTCCGATATGGACAGGAAAGCGGTGAACCGCCCGGTCGCCGATCTCCCGCGCACCGCCGACAAGGAGATCCTCGACGTGATCACCAATCACGTGTCGAACGACGGCGCCCCGCACATCAACGGCAACGGCCACACCCACGCGGATCGCGTCGCGGCGGCGCTAGGCGGCATGTTCATGGACACAACCTGCTCGCATTGCGGCAGCGAGAAGGTGATCCGCGCCGGCGCGTGCGGTGTGTGCACAGAGTGCGGCACGAGCCAGGGCTGCAGCTAAATCTTCAGAGTCAGTTTGTTTGTTGTTTGCGGCAGGCGCAGGGGAAACCCTGCGCCTGTTTTGCGTATGACTGCACAGCTGCGCTGCGCCGTCGCGGAGATTTCAGGCAGGGAGATTTGCGGGCAGCACACCCCTTCCATCTCGTCGACTTCGATGATATTCGGTGCGCTACGCCGCCCGAGCCCGCGCCGCGAGAAGCGCGGCCGCGGCGAGCGCCGCAAGGTTGATGGCGAACCAGACGGGATCGAGTGACTTGATCTCCACGATCGGCGGCGTCGGGTTAGCGAGGGTCGTTAGCCACAGCATCAGGAAGGTCTCGGGCAACTGCAGCCAGGGCCCCGCGCGATTCGCCGCCAGGGAGGCCAGCCAGCCCGGTGTGCGCGCCAGCCAGAAGATCGCGAGGCCGATCATCGCCGCCAGCAGCGGGTGGCCGCATTCGCGCATCAGGCCGGTGGGCGATACTCCCCAATAGGCCGTCAGCAGAACCGCCGGCCCGACGAGCAGTACGAAAACCGCCGCCGGGAAACGCCGGACCGCGCCGAAGATCGCGATCAGCGAGACCGCCCAGGCCGCGAGCCCCATGCCGAGCGGCAGCGTATTCCACCACGAAAAGGCAAACTTCACCAGCGGCCCTGCCGGATGGTAGGCGGAGTTGATGTCGGAGAGCGCGCCGTTTTTGAGATACAGCCAGAACGGGAAGAAGGTGTTCGAGAAGTTTAGGCAGCGCGTGTACCACCAGGTCTCGAGCGTCGCTGGCTGCCAGTCGGCGAGCGCGAAGTAACGCAGGAAGAGCGATTGACCGGCGGCACTCGTTGTCGGCAAATTCACCGGCAGCCGGGTCGCCGCCATCCAAGGCGCAGCCACCAGTACGAGCACGATCGCAAAGCGCGTCCCCGCAGCCAGGCGGTCACTCCAGGAGGTCCCGGCGCGCGCCATGGCCCACAGCGCCAACCATGGGGCCCAGAGCAGCGCCATCGGATGAAAAAGATAAGCGAATGCGAGCATGAGCCCGCTGGCCAGCGGCCTGCGCTGATGCGCCAGCAAGAACGCCCCCAGCAACCAAGCGGTCGCGACCAGCTTTGGCCAGGTGAACGACGTCTCGTGCACGACAAACGGGCAGAGCGCGAACACGCTGCCGCCGATTAACGCCCACTTGCCCCCGACGAACGGCACGAGGACCGCGAACAGCGCATAAATCGCGAGGGCAGCGAGCGCGATCATAACGATCCGGTAGGCCGCATACCCGGTCGCGTCGAAAGGCTCCCACGTCAGCCCCTCCAGCGGCGCGGCGGAAGGCCGACCGCCGGTGGCAAACACGACTGGCGCCGCCGCCAGACCGGCCAGCGGACCGCGACTGAAGAACGTCCACGGCGTGTAGTATTGCTCGAGCTCGGCAGAATTGGGCGCGAGACCGAGCTCGATCGCCAGCGACGTATAAAACGGGACGCGCGCATCCGAACGATTGCCCACCGCCAATGTGCGGGAGACCGATCCGCCGTAGAGTTCGCCCTCGGGCCCGCTGGAGTATGTGGCCTTCGCGACCGCGGCGAGCATGCACAAGGCTGCGATCGCGAGCAGTCGTTGGGCAAACGGATCCATTTCCCAGCGTGGACCGCGCCGCCACAGCCACACCCCCAGCCCGCCCCAAAGAAGAACATAAACCGCGCCGAGCGACTCCGGTCGCACCCACGGGCTGAGCAGCCAGAGCAGTAAGCCGAGCACAGCGAGGCACAGCGGCCCCAGCGCCAACACGATCGCAGTCCGCAATTCCGCCGCGGCCGTCAGTTGCGCAGCAAGCAAACCCGGCAGCCACACCAGGGTCATTGCGAGCGCCAATGTCGCGAGCACCTGGGCGGATTGGTAGAGCGCGACCGTCAGTGATGAGACCGGCACGAACGGTTGCGAAAAGGCCACCCACCCTGTCGGCTGCCCCGTGCGATCTTCCGCCACCAGCCGAAACGCGGTGGCCGGATTCGCATAGGACGGGACGTAGAAATCCCACGCCATCCACTGCTCCTTGGGGTTCTCGATCTCGCAGGCGACTCGCGAGACGGTGCCATCGGCGAGGCGGAACTCCGCCCGCAGCGCGCAGCCCGGCGTGCGCGGATAACCCGCCACGCAAACGCGCATGCGACCGTACGGCGCGGGTCTCCACCGCGTCTTGGCCGTGCCTTCCCAGGCCTCGCCTTCGATATAGGAGCCGACAGACTCGATGTTCTTTGGCAGCACACCTTGCACGGTCGTCGAGTGAGTGCCGCCCGATTGGAAGCCACCACTCACCCACTGCTTACCGCCGCCGGTATTCACCAACGGCGTAGGGCGCAGGCAAATCTCGCGCAGCCCAGCGAGCAGGAACGCGCATCCACCGAGCAACCAAATCGCACGGATAAACCACGTGAATCGCATGGGCGGCAGCCACCCTAGAGTTACCGCTGGGCGGCCGTCGAGAAGATCGCAGATTGCCGGTCAGGCGGCGTCGGGAGGGCAGGCTTCCGCGATCAGCGGCCGCGCGACCGAACCGGCGCTTGCCAGCTAGCGCGTCGATCGTTTTTGCGAGCGGTTTTTCCGAAAGCCATCGCCATAAAAACGACACCACCTCACCCGCCGCGTTTCCCCAGGCCGAGAAATGAAGGGGGCAGACGCGGTCGTGGAGCGCCTCATCCGCGAGGCGTCGATGTCATTTTCGCCTATTCCGGCGGCGCATCGCAGGAGCTGCACCAGTCCCTCGCTCCCACGAAGCCGGTGGCGACGGACAACGTCGCGCGATGCAGGAAGCGATCGAGCAGCATCGCGCCGCGGTGGCGGACATCTGCGCGAACGAAGAATTCGGCTACCTGAGGAGGAAGCGGCGAAGGTGTGGGAGAGCGCATCGACGTTCGAGTCGGCGATGCATGGTCGACTCGTTGACGTGATCGCGTAGGCTAGCCGCCGATGAAGGTGGAAATTTTTACGTTATGCGATGCGGCGACTGCGGATGCGGGCGGCAAGTTGAACATCCTGGGGTCGTTCGATCGCATCAACGCGGCGCAGGTGCCGGTGACGCATGCGCTCTGCGCGCTTGCGATCAAACTGCGGTTTGAGCGGCTCGAGGAAGGGCAGAAGCGCATCCGGATTTCGTTCATGGATTCCGATGGGACAGCGGTGATGCCGACGCTCGATGCGGCGACGCAGGTGGCGTTTCCTCCCGGTGAGCACACCGTGACCGCGTGTCTGGTGCTGCAAATCCAGCAGTTGAAGCTTCCCAATTACGGGGAGTATTCGATCGACCTCGGAGTCGATGGACGGCATGAGGCGTCGATCCCGCTCTTCGTGCGGCCGGTCAACGGCGCCGCCTCGCCGGAGCTGTCGTCCTAAGCGCCACTAGACGGCGCAATCATGTGGGCGGGCGCGGACGTTGGGACCTGGGATGCGCGTTCGAGCGTGGGCTTTGTTGCTGCGTCGGGACTTCATCAGCACCTGGACTGCGGGCGTGAGGTCCTTCGCCGTCTTCGCGGCTCAGGATGACCGCATCGTGAATACGGCGCTCTTGCGTTAGCCGCGGGTCGCCGTCGTCTGGCTGGCGCCGCTCTTTTTCGTCGCGATCCAGGCGGTGACGTTACGCTCGAGCACATCGAGCGGCACCGCTCCGGAGAGCAGGACCACATCGTGGAACTCGCCGAGGTTGAATTTGTCACCGAGCTCAGTCGTCGCGCGTGCCCGGAGTTCTTTGATCTTTAGCTCGCCGATTTTGTAGGCGAGCGCCTGGCCGGGCATGATGAGGTAACGGTCGATTTCGTTCACGATGTCCTGTTCGGTTTTGGCGGCGTTCTCGAGGAAGAAGTTGATCGCGCGCTGGCGGTCCCATTTCATCTCGTGCATGCCGGTGTCGACGACGAGGCGGACGGCCCGCCACATTTCATAGACGAGCTGGCCGAACTTCGAGTACGGGTCGTCGTAGAGACCCATCTCTTCGCCTAACGACTCGGAGTAGAGGCCCCAGCCTTCCACGAAGGCGGTGAAGCCGCCGTAGCGACGGAACTTAGGAATTTCGCCGAGCTCCATGGCGAGGGCGATCTGGAAGTGGTGACCGGGCACCGCTTCGTGCAGGGAGAGCGCCATCATCTCCCATTTCGGCCGCACTTCCGGCTTGTAGAGGTTCACATAGTACTGCCCCGGGCGGGAGCCGTCAGCAGCCGGTTGGCTGTAGTAAGCAGTGGTCGTGTCGGGAGCAATCTTGTCGGGGATCGGTGTGACGCCGTACGGCATGCGCGGCATCGTCTTCATCACCTTCACCAGATTCGGATCGATGCGCTTCGACATGGCGCGGTATGCCTCGAGCAGTTCTTCTGGCGTCTTGTAGAAGAACTGCGGGTCCGTGCGCAGCTTGTTAAAGAACTCCTGATGCGTGCCGGTGAAGCCGACCTGCGTCATGATCTTCTGCATCTCGGCGCGGATACGCGCGACTTCGGTGACGCCTTTGTCGTGGATCTGCTGCGGCGTCATCTCGGTGGTGGTGTAGCGGCGCGCGAGATAGGCGTAGAGCTCTCCGCCTTGCGGCATTTGCCAGACGCCCACTTCCGGGAAACTGGTCGGCAGGTAGTCGGCGACGTAGTATTCCTTCAGCTTCTGGAACGATGGAATCACCGCCTCGTCGATCGCTTCGCGCGCAGCCTTCGCCAGTCGATCGCGATCGCCTGCGGAGATGTCGTTTGGGAACTTCGTCAGCGGCTTGAAGAACGGGCTCTCCTCCGGATCGGGAACGATCTGCTTGTCGATCTGCGCCGGCACGCGGTCGTTCACGATGCGCGGCCACATGATCTTCGCTTTCGCGCCTTCGCGCATGAGCGCGATCGTCTGGTCCATCAGCGTGGGGAAGGCACGCAGCCGCGCGATCCAGTCCTCGTAGTCCTTCACGTTCGTAAAGCGGAGGCGCTCGCCGAGTTCATCCTCGGTCTGGATGCCGCCGCGCTGATCGATCGGCAGCAGATACATGCGGAACTTGAAGCCTTCGACATCCGCGTCGAGGTCCTTCTTGAACAGGTCGTAGTTCAGCTGATCGGCGGGCGAGAGCTTCGCGCGGTCAATCTTAGAGAGCCGCTGGAGCGCGTCGCGCGTGCGATCCTCGCGCTTGCGGATGGCGTCGAGGCTGAGGTCGGTCCATTTGTCGTTCCAACGCCGGTCGCCTAACGAGGAAGCCCACGTCGGGTTCTGCTCCATGGTGTATTCCCATTCCGCATCGAAGAGCGCGTGGAGCGCTTTGGCGGCGGGATTGTCTTTCCCGGCGGCTGGGCTGGGTTGCGCCTGGAGCAGCGGCGAGAGGGTGAACGCGACGGGCAATAAAAAAAAGAGGACAAGGGTTTTCATAAGAGGGGATGAACGAACACCGGCGATTCCGCTGAAGCTAGATAACGCTCCGCGGACGCTGAAGGCAATTCAGCAGGTGCGGGAACGGGAATGCGTCACGGCACACCGACGAGAATCTGGCGGACGTTCCGCGCTCCATAGGCGGCGAGGTCGACGCCGTAGACTCGCTGATTGAAGCCGCGCAAGACCTCGGTGGCGTAGGCGAGCGGTGCGCCGCTTGCGGCCGCAGCATCGAGCTCACTGCGGGACAGGAGATAGGCGTAGCGATGGTGTGTCGGCTTGTCGGCGAAGAGCTCTTCGATGATCGGCTGCCATGCGCCGACCACAACGGTCGTTCCGGGCGGCAGCTTCTCTTCCGTCATGGCCACGAATCGTCGCACGTCGCGCAAAGTGCCGAGCCGCGCGTGGTGATCGGCCAGGATCCTGCCTTGGGCGAAGCTCGCGCCTGAAACCTCGATCCACGGCGACACCAGGACGCACAGGCATGCGAACTGAAACGCCGGGCGAACCGCAAAACGGGCCAGCACCAGCAGCAACGCCGGCACCAGCGGGATGAGATAGCCGGCCTGGTCGGGCAGCGCCAGAAACGCGATGACGTAAAGGCCCAGCCATGTGAGCAGCGCCGGGAGGAGAAGTCTGTTTTCCGACGGAGGCATGGACCGCGGCACTTCGCGCACTGCCGAAATGCCGACCGCGAGCAACGCCGCCGCGACACCGATGACTCCGAGTGTGCCCCAAAGTTCAAGCGTGCCACGCGCCGCCATCGTCGCAGCGCTGGGCCGCGCGTGGTCGTTGTAGAAGGTAAAGAAGCTCCAGCCGTATCGCAGCCACACTGGAGTGAAAGCGGTGAGCGCGGTGACCCCCGCTGCCGCGCTGAGCCGAAGGACCGCTCTCACGTCGCGCTCTTCGCCGAAAACGATCAACGCCAGCGGTATGAGCATCGCCCCGGTCGTGATGCGGCAGCCGATCGCGAGTCCGAACAACACCCCCGCGAGAACGTGGCGGCGGTTTAGCGCCGCGTACAGCGCCCATAGCACGAAGGCGAGCGCCCAGATATAGTCTTTGGACGAGACGCTGTTGATGAACACGGTCGGCGCTGCAGCGAAGGCGAGCGTGAGAAGCCCTGCGTCGCGGCATCGCAGTCGGCGCGCGACTAGCCAGAGCGCAGCAGCGGCGGCGACGCTGAAGGCGGCGCTGAGTCCGTTGAGCGCGGCTGGCCCGCCCCAGCGGAACAACGCGCACGTAATCTCGTGCACCGGGTTTCCAGGAAAGCGCGACACCTCGTACTGGCCGCTCGCCGCGATGACGCGTGCGGCGCGAGCTACACGCCACGCGTCGTGGTTTGTGCCATAGCCGGCATCGAGGAACGGCAGCCGACTCAGCGCGATGGCGGTGAGGATCGCCAGCGCCAGCCAGGCTGGTTTCGCGATGTTAAATCGCTTCATGCACTCCGGTCAGGAGTACGGGTGCGGCGGCAACCGGGTCAAGCTTTCGCACGAACAAATCGGTTGTCAGCGGGGGGAGAATCCACGACGTATCTCGGCGAGTTTGCCCGGCGTGCGCAGCTAAAAACTGCTGCAGACGACCAGTGCCGGAGGATCGCGCAACCCTGTAATTTTATGAACGAAGTAGAGATTCAGCGGCAGAAGGAAATGCAACAAGCCGAGGAGCTGCTCTTTAGCGGCCACCAAGAGCTCGGTTTCGCAAAAGGCCTGTTCCTGGGCAAATACGTGGCCGATTGGGCGATGCCATATCCGCGCCTGACCGCTGGACGCCAGAGAGACCTCGACGCCGCTCTCGCAGAGATCAAGCCAATGCTCGATCGGGAGCTGGATTCGGACGCGATCGATCGCAACGCCGACATCCCACGCAACGTGATCGACGCGCTCGCGCGGACCGGTGTGCTCGGCATGACGGCGTCGCAGGAGTTCGGCGGGCGCGGGTTTTCGCAGATGCAGTACTGCAAGGTGCTGGAGGAAATCGGCAAGCGCGACGCATCCGTCTCCGTCTTCACAAACGCGCATCACTCGATCGGCGTGCGTGCGTTGCTGCTCTTCGGGAGCAAGGAGCAGCAGGCGAAATGGCTGCCGCCGCTCGTCTCGGGCGAACAGCTCGCCGCCTTCGCATTGACCGAAGAAAACGCCGGTTCCGACGCCGCGGCCGTGCAGATGACCGCGACGCCGACGGAAGATGGCAGCGCTTACATTCTGAATGGCCGCAAGCGCTACATCACCAACGTCGACATCGCGAATGTGCTGACGGTGATGGCGCGCACGCCGGTCCCGGGCAAGCCGGGCAAAGATGCGATCACGGCGTTCCTCGTCACGAAGGACATGCCAGGATTCAAGATGATCAACGGCCGGATGGAGAAGCTCGGCATCAAGGGGACGGCCACGGCGACCTTCGAGTTGAATGACGTGCGCGTGCCGAAGGAGAACATCCTCGGGCCGCTCGGCAAAGGGCTGCGCGTCGCGCTCACGGTGCTCGACTTTGGGCGCACGACGTTCGGCGCCTGCTGCACCGGCGGCGCGAAGGCGTGCCTCGAGCTGGCGGTCAAACACGCGAACACGCGCAAGCAGTTCAACAAGACGCTCGGCGAGCTTCACCTGGTGAAGAAGAAGATCGCGCGCATGGCGGCTGACATCTACGCGATGGAAGCGATGACGAACGTGACCGCGTCGCTCATCGACCGCGGCCTCGAGGATTACATGATGGAGACCGCGATGCTGAAGGTCTTCACAACGGAGCGTCTCTGGGATGCGGTGATGGACGCGTTCCAGATCCACGGCGGCGCGGCGTATTTCACGGACCTGCCGCTCGAGCGGATGATTCGGGACGCGCGCATCAACCAGATCGGCGAAGGCTCAAACGAAGTGCTCACGTCGTTTACGGCGCTCGTGGGTATGCGCGGACCCGGCATGGAATTCAAGGAGCTGTACGACACGATGCTGAAGCCGACGCGCGGTCTCGGGAAAGCCTGGACGGCTGGCATGAGCCGCCTGAATTCAGCGGTGAAAGTGCCGGTGGTGCCGGTGCGGAGCGCGGCGCTTCGCGGCTACGCCGGGCAGCTCGGCCGTCTCATCTGGCGCTTCAACTTCGCCGTAAACAAGGCGCTGATCCAGTATCGCGAGCCGGTGCTCGACATGCAGCTCGTGCAGGAGCGCATCGCGACGGTCGCGATGGAGATGTTCGCCTCTGCCTGCACGCTCAGTCGGCTCGACTCGGAGCTGCAAGCCGCAGCGAACAACGGCGGCACCCCGCCGGCGCAACGCCAGGCAGCCGAGCTGTTCCTGACGCAATCGCTGCGTCGCATGCGCCAGGCACTCGCCGGCATGACCGATAACGACGATCGCAAGATCCTGGCGACGGCGGATGCGGTGCTAGGCAAGACGCAGCAGACCGGGCGGAACGGCAGCTAGAACGGGGTGAACGCCGCGCGCGCTCGCGGCAACGGTTGAGCGGGTTTTCGGCACAACCCGTGCTGTTAAAGGGGGCGTGCCCCCCACAAATCTCGAGAACGCTTCAGCATTGCGCCCGGTTCTCGCGCCGGCCGTAATTCCGCAGCTGTCGATCGTAATGCCATGCCTGAACGAGGCTGAAACGCTCGCGACGTGCATTCGCAAAGCGCATAACGCGCTCTCAGAGTTGGTGTTGCCTTACGAGATCGTCATCGCCGACAACGGCAGCACCGACGGTTCGCAGGAGATCGCCCGCGCAGCAGGCGCCCGCGTGGTCGACGTTACGGAAAAGGGCTACGGGTGCGCGCTGCGCGGCGGAATCACAGCGGCGCAAGGCGACTGGATTATCGTCGGTGACGCAGACGATAGCTACGATTTTGGCAGCATCGCACCCTTCGTGGAGAAGCTGCAGGAGGGATTCGACTTGGTGATGGGTTGTCGGCTGCCATCGGGCAACGGCAAGATCATGAAGGGCGCGATGCCCTGGAAGCACCGCTGGATCGGAAACCCGGTGCTCACGTTCCTCGGCCGCCTTTTCTTCAAGAGCTCCGCTCGCGATTTCCACTGCGGGTTGCGCGCTTTTAGTAGGTCCGGCTTCGAGCGGATGAATCTCAGCACGACGGGCATGGAGTTCGCGTCGGAGATGGTGATCAAGGCTGCTTTCGCGAAGATGCGGGTCGCGGAGGTGCCGATCACATTGCACAAAGACGGGCGCTCACGTCCGCCGCATCTGCGCAGCTGGCGAGACGGCTGGCGGCATTTGCGTTTTATGCTGCTGCATTGCCCGATGTGGCTCTTCTGCGTTCCAGGCATGACTTTGCTGGCGACCGGACTAATCTTCGGCGCACGTCTGATCGCGGGGCCGCTCGTGATCGGCGCGATCGGTTTCGATACGAATACACTTCTGGTATGCGCGATGAGCGTCATCATGGGCGTGCAGAGCATTTCGTTTGGAATTTTTGCGCGGCTGTTCAGCGCACAGCGAGGTCTGCTCCCGCCGAGCCGTCGTTTGAATACATTCCTCGGCGCAGTGAATCTCGAGCGAGGGCTGCTCGCAGGTTGCGCGCTGATCATCAGCGGTCTGGCCTTGCTCGTTCTGTCACTCGTCCAGTGGAAACAGACGGAGTTCGGCGAAATGTCTTACCCGGACAGCCTGCGTAATGTCATCCCCGCGATCACTTTGATCGTTGTCGGCGGGCAACTTGTTTTCTCCAGCTTTTTCCTGAGCGTGCTGGGGCTTGGAAGCCCCCGCAGCAGTTCCCGGTAGCGGGCAGTTCCCATCCAGGACGCCCCGGCAAAGCCTGCCGGGCTGTCGAGTGCGCCGGCTATTTTAGCGCCAGCACATCGACGCGCTTTCCGTCAGCGCGAAGTCGCTCGAAAAACCGCAAGAACTCTCCCCGCGGGCTGCGGACCGACGAATTTTGGACGCGCAGTTCTGAGAAGTGGTCCCCCAATGCGTCCACCAGATCGCGGTCTGTCTTGCCGGCGACGTTCGCGATCGCGTCGGGGCAGTATTCAAACTGGAGGTAGGAGCACGACGCCAAAATTGGCG
>CADCTA010000119.1 GCA_902805675.1 uncultured Chthoniobacterales bacterium
TACAATCGATCCACTTCACTTCGGCTTCTTCGTGCGCGATGGCGCGCTTCGTCACGAGGTTAAAAACGTTCGCCGACCAGTTCTGCACGGTGATGTATTGGATCTTGGCGCCTTTCATGGCGACGAGCTCTACAACCGCGCTGTGCAGCGTCGCGGTGTTAAACTTCGGCGCGGTGCAGCCTTCCATGTAGGTCAGCTCCGCGCCTTCATCGACGATGATGAGCGTGCGCTCGAACTGCCCGAAGTTCTCGGCGTTGATGCGGAAGTACGCCTGGAGCGGATGCTTCACCTTCACGCCGGGCGGGACGTAGATGAACGACCCGCCGCTGAACACAGCGGAGTTGAGCGCGCTAAATTTGTTGTCGCCCGTCGGGATGACCTTGCCGAACCACTTGCGGAAAATCTCCGGATGGTCCTTCAAGCCCTCACGGCTGCCGACGAAGATGACGCCTTGCTCGCCGACTGCGGCCTTGATGTTCGAATAGACCGCCTCGCTGTCGAACTGCGCCTCAACGCCGGCGAGGAACTTCCGCTCCTGCTCCGGAATTCCGAGCCGCTCAAACGTGCGTTTCACGTCATCCGGCACATCCTCCCAGCTGCGTTTCGCCTGTGTGCCGCTGCTCAGGTAGTAGCGGATGTTGTCGAAGACGATCGCCTCGAGATCCTTGCTCGCCCAATGCGTTGGCATCGGCTTGCTCAGGAAGGTGTTCAACGCCTTGAGGCGGAACTCGCGCACCCAGTCGGGGTCTTCTTTGATGTCGGAGATGTAGTGCACCGTCTTCTCCGTCAGGCCGGTGCCTGCATCGTGGAGGTGCGTCTCCGGGTAGAAGAAATCGCCCGCCGCACTCGTCCCGAGGCCGAGCGGTGATTCTTCAGTAGCTGTCGTGTCGGTAACCATAAATTCTTTCTCCTGATCCTAATCCTAATCTTACTCCTAATCCTCTCCAGCCCAGCGCTGCAGATTATGATTAGGATTAAGATTAAGAGCAGGAGCTAAACGCCCGCGGGCTCGCCGATCTGATCGCGAACCCAGTCATAACCCTTCTCTTCCAATTCGAGAGCGAGATTCTTGTCGCCGCTGCGGACGATCCGGCCCTGCACCATTACATGCACGTGGTCGGGAACGATGTAGTCGAGCAATCGCTGATAGTGCGTGATCAACAGAACGCCAAGCTTCGGACCGCGCAACGCGTTCACGCCGTTCGCGACAATCTTCAGCGCGTCGATATCGAGCCCGCTATCGGTCTCATCGAGCACGGCGTAGGTCGGCTCCAGCATCGCCATCTGCAGGATCTCGTTGCGCTTCTTCTCGCCGCCGGAGAAGCCTTCGTTCACTGAGCGCGACGTAAACGTCCGCGGCATCTCCAGCATGTCCATCTTCTCATAGAGCCGCTGGTAATACTCCACCGCCTCCAGCTCTTCGCCTTCGGGCATTCGCGCCTGCACGGCCGCGCGGAGAAAATTTGCGATCGTCACGCCGGGAATCTCGCTTGGGTACTGAAACGCTAGGAAGATGCCTTTGCGCGCTCGTGCGTCCGGCTCCAGTTCCAGAATGTTCTCGCCGTCCATCAGCACGGCGCCGCTCGTGACAGTGTAATCCGGGTGGCCCGCGATAATCTTGGCCAGGGTGCTTTTGCCGGAGCCATTAGGCCCCATGATGGCGTGCACTTCCCCTTTGGGCACGGTCAACGAAAGGCCGCGAAGGATCTCGTTCTCGCCGATCGTCGCGTGTAAATCCTGGATCTCTAGCTGGTTCATTTTGCGGGCCAACAAGGTAGCCCGCCTCAGCCACTTTGCGAACAGAGAATGCCCGCGCGGGGCGCGGATCAGTGAACCTGCAAGGTCTCGAGCGTGTGCCGCTCGGGCACGGCGATCGGGCGAGGCACGGCGAAGATCTCGAACAGCTCGTCGAAGCCACGCACACTAAACTCACCGAGCCGTTGCAACTCGAAATGCTCCACCACGAGCGGCGCCACGCTCCTGCTGACGATGAGGTCCGCTTGCACCTGCTTCGTCAGTTCCTGAAGCTTCCAGCTTACGTTCACCGCGTCGCCGATGACCGTGAACTCCATGCGGCGCGGGGAGCCGATGTTGCCCACGACGACGTCGCCATGGTTCACCGCGATGCCGATTCGCAACTCGGTGAGACCACGTCGCTTCCAGTCAGCATTCAATCGCACGAGCTCTTCGCGCATCTCGATCGCTGCAAGCACTGCGCTTGTCGCATCCGCGCTGGCGCCATCGCTGCGCACGTTTCCCCAGACCGCCATGACAGCGTCCCCGATGAACTTGTCGAGCGTTCCACCGTGGCGAAAGACGCACTCCACCATCGCGCTGAGATATTCGTTGAGCTGACCGACGAGCGCCTGCGGGTCGGTGCGCGCGCTGACCGTCGAGTAACCGCGGATATCCGAGAACAGGATGGCCACGGGCTTGATCACACCGCCGAGCGATTGCTCAAACTGCTGCGAGCTGCCGAGCAACTCGTGCACGACGTTGCTCGAGACATACTTCTCGAGCGTGCGGCGCACGCGCGTCTTCTCGATCCGTTCCCAGGCGAAGTCGCCGACCAGGCTGAGCAGCACGATCGCGTTGAGCTGCCCGAGAGCGGGCAACGTTGGCAGGTAAATCGCCAGATAGTTGTACGCCAGGAGCACGGCGCCGATGATTCCCGCATTGCACATGAGCAAAACGGCAAGCCGCAACCACGGCGACCGAATCGCGATCGCGACGCCGATCGCGAGGAGCGGTGCGCCGATCACGATCAGCCAGAGCCCTCCTTGCGGGACTTCCCGGATGAACTCGCCCTGCAGTGCAGCGTTGATCACGTTGAGGTGCACCTCAGGGCCGGGCATCGAGCCGAAGGGCGTCGCGTGCAGGTCATGCTGCCAGTTCCCCTCCGCGCCAATAAGCACGATCTTGTCGCGAAAGAATTCTCCCCCGCGGAAATTCCGTTGCCAGTACTCCGGCGCAAAGATCTCGAACACGGAATGCGGTCGGAAACCTTGCCGCGGCGGCCCTGTGTACCGAAAGATGTGTTCGCCGCGGCCGGGCGGCACGCGCTCCGCCGAGCCCGTCTTCTGGAGGACTCGCGCGGCGAGGGAGAGAAATTCCTCCGAGTCGGGCGGTGGCGAATCGTTCCCGTTCATCTGCTCGACGGTGACGCGGAAGAGCGCGCGCCGAACTACGTCGTCTTCGTCGGGCCAGAAATTCACATACGCCACGCGGCCGTCCATCGGCACCGTGTGGGGGATGAGGTTGTCGGCGGGTCGGGTGTGCTCGGTCCCTCCGCCGGCTTGCCGCGCGTCGGCACGCGCGATGTTACTGCCGACGACCACGCGATCCCGGTGACGTGCGAGAGCGAGGCGGAAAGGCTCGTCGCCCTCGGTCGGCGCTGGAAAGTTGAGATCGAAGATGACTGCTTTTGCGCCGGCGGCAGCGAGTCGTTCCAGCACAAGCGCGTGTACTTCGCGCGGCCACGGCCAATCGTTCCGCATTAGCGCCAAGGCGTGGGCGGCAGTCGGATCCGACGCGGCATCGGCGAGGTCGAGCTCGTCCAAGCCGAAAGATGCAGGGTCGATCGCGAGGAAGATCAGGTTGGGATTCGCCGCTGTCGTTCGGCCGGCGCGGCTGATCGCATCGCGGAGAAGATTCTGCGCGCGCGTATAGACAAACGGATGCGCGATCTCCACGGCCAGCATCACTGCAAAACACACGCCGGCTGTCGCGGTGATGGCGCTGATGCGTCTCGAAAGCACCCTTCCCGATGAGCGGGAAACATGCCGCTGCGGATTTTTCGCAACGCGCCGCTAGCCAGCGCTCACACCGGCTGCTACAACGGCCCCGTGTCGGCCCGGCGTCTCCTTCTCCTCTCCCTCGGCTGCCTGCTTTTTAGCGGGCAAGACGCGCTCCTGGCGCAGAACAATTCGGTCATCGACCAGGCGCGGCTTTTCCGCGAAGCGAACTCGCCAGCCACCTTGCGCGACGCCACCGATGCCACCGCTTTGCCGGCTTCGGACGACAGCGAGACGGAAGACGACAGCATGGGCGTGCAGCAAATCCTGAAAGAGCACGACAAACGGCCGACACTGGTCATTTCCGCCGGCGTTTCCGAGGTTTTCACGAGCAACGCGGCGCTGACACGGAATGCTGAGCGCCCGGACGTCTTCGGTGTAGGCGAAGTCGGCGTCGCCTGGACGCCGCGCCTCTCGCCCACCGTCGAGGCGAACGCCGGAGCGCACGCATCGCTCTTCCGCTACATCCGCACACCGGAGCTCGACTTTGCGAATCTCGGTCTCGGGGTGGGCCTGGCTTGGGCTCCCCAGAACCTGGGCGGGGTCAGCTTCTTCGCCCGTTATGACCTGACGGAGCTGCTCGGAAGCGACGGCAATCACATCCTGACCGACAACGTCTTGACGGGCGGCGTGCAAAAGGTGTTTGTCTTCGGCCGGGCGCACGCGCTCACGGTGGGAGCGACCGGCAGCCTCGGCATGGCCGACCCGCAGTCGGCGCAACGTCACCAGGCGACCGCCTTCGCCAGCTACCATGTGCAGATCGCGCGGGATTTTGGTGCGGACTTGCTCTGGCGGCCGGCCGCGCATTTCTACGAACAGCTCGACCGCACCGACTTTAACAACATCCTCTCGCTCACTTTGCGCTACCGGATCAGCAAATTCGCCGACCTGAGCGCGTTTGCCAGCTACGGGGCGAATCGCTCCGAGACGGTGGCGTTCGACTACGACGTTTTGACCACCGGCGCTGGCGTCGTGCTGGCCCTCCGCTGGTAGCGGATTTCTGCCCGCCCGGCTGCCGCAGGATCGCTGCGGGCTTGCGCGCAATTTCCCAGACTGTGTTTCTGGAAATTATGGACACGGCACGCTCTCTGCTCGGGAGAGGGTGTTCAACTCGTGCCCATGAGAACCACCACCTTCACCTGCCTCGCCCTCTCACTTCTGACAGCCGCCACGCTCCCAGCGGGTCCGCTAACCGAAGCCCGAGTCACCAAAATCATCAACGACGTCTCGGTTGTCGATGACGCGAACGCACGCAAAGCCGCGCTCCAGGACCTGATCAAAGGCCAGACCGGGCTCAAGACCGGCATCAAGTCACGTTCGGAGCTCATCTTCCAGGACAACACGCTGACGCGCATCGGGCCGGAGAGCTACTTCAGCTTCAAAGCCGGCACGCGCGACATGACTCTGCAGGAGGGCACGATGCTACTCCAGGTGCCAAAGGGCCTTGGGGGCGCAAAAATCCGGACCGCCGCCGTCACCGCCGCGATCACCGGCACGACGATCATGCTCGAGTACCGGCCGAACAAGAACATCAAGGTGCTCGTCCTCGAAGGCAGCCTGCGCCTTTCCGCGAACGGCTCGCTCGGCGACTCCGTCCTCCTCGAAGCCGGCAAGATGGTGATCATGCCCGCCAACGCGAAACGCATTCCCGACCCCGTCTCCGTCGACCTGAAGAAGGTCATGAAAACCTCGTCGCTCGTGAACATGGGCGGCAACAAGAAGACCGCCTCGTTGCCCAGCGCCGGGTTGATCGAGAAGGAGATCGCCAGCCAGGAAAAGCAAAAAGACCAGAAAACCCTCGTCGACACCAATCTCGTCATCCTCGGCAAAGGCACCAACGTCGTGCTCGCCTCCGATGACCTCCTCACCTCGCTGAACCGCAACACCGATATCTCGACCGGCCTCGTGGCGTCGAACACGAGCACGCCGAACGAGCCCCGCACGGCCGCGAGCACGCCAGCAGCGAGCAACGCAGCGCCACAGCCGGCCGCCACTCCGATCGCGCAGCCAGCCTCCACGCCTGCGGCACAGGCCGGCTCGACCCCAGCCGCTCAACCTGGTTCTACGCCGCTCGTACAGCCTACGCCAGCCGTGCAGCCCGGCTCCACGCCCGCCGCGACTCCGGGTTCTCAGCCGTCAGCCACGCCTGCGGTAAACCCAACTGCCACGCCCGCGGTCAACCCGACGGCCACACCAGCGGTGAACCCTACCGCAACGCCTGGGGCAAACCCGACGGCTACACCCGACGCGAACCCAACCGCCACACCGGGCCCAAACCCAACAGCAACACCTGACGCGAACCCGACCGCGACACCTGGGACCGGTGCCTCACCCACGCCTGCGAGCACTCCTGCTCCGTCCGCCACCCCATCTACCGACCCGAGCGCGACACCGTCCCCCGGCGCATCACCCAGTCCACAGCCTTCAGCGACACCGGTCGCAGGTGACGACGATGAAGATGAGGGCGACGAAGAATTCGATGATGTCGCCGATCGAGATAGCGACAAGGACATCACTCTCGACACCCCGATCGACCTCTCGACAAACGGCCGGCACGGCAAAGTGAACATCAAGTCGCGCGGCACAGTCATCGTGAAATCGACGATCAAGGTGTCCGAGAGCGCCGCACCGAACGCGAGCAAGCGCGGCGGCAACATTTCCATCCGCAGCCAGAAGAAGAACGGCACCGCCATTGCGATCAAGAGCAGCGCGCAGCTCCTCTCCCTCCTGGATGGTGCGGCACCTGGGCCTGGCGGCGAGATCAAGTTCCGCTCTGCGGGCGGCGCGGTGAATATCACCGGCGCTAAGATTCAGGCCGACCGCGGCAAGATCGACATCAGCAACAGCGGCGACAACGGCATCATCTCGGTCCAAAACGCGACGCTGAACGCGAACACGGTTAAGCTGCAAGCGCTGGGTAATAACGGTCAGCTCAACATCGGCGGCGGCACGATCTCGGCCAACTCCGCCATCGACCTTTACGCGTCCGGCAGCAACGGCCAGGTCAATTTCAACGACAACGTGACGCTCAGCGGCACGAGCGTGAAAACGATCGCCGGCCACACCGTCACGATTGCGAACGACAAGACGGTGACCGTGTCCGGCAGCGGACCGGCGAACGTCTACACCAACAATCCGAACTACACCGGCTCCGGCGGCAATGGTTCCCGCACCGGCCGCTTCGGCGGCTCCGGCGCGACGACTCAACCCTTCAACGCGCGCCCAGGCGGACGCTAAATCTAATGGAACACGAACTACCCGCGGAGCCGCATGCGCCGGCCGACACGGCCAGCGAACTGAACAATCTGCTCCAGATCATCTCCGGCACTGCGGAGATCATGGAGAACATCTGGGAAGGCAACGAAGGCTCTGACAAGTACTTCGCCATGCTGCGCAGCAGCGTCGATCGCGCAGCGCAGCTCACCCACACCATCGCGCGCGAAGGCGGCGCAACGAACGAGAAGATCCTGCTCCACCCGGCGCTCAACTACTACGCGGAGAAGAAGCGTCCGGCGCAGCCGGCAACCAAAACACGCGTCCTGATCGTCGACGACGAGCCGCTCGCCGTTGAGCTCGCGCAGCAGACTTTTGCGGACGCGGGATTCGAGGCCAGGACAGCGCAATCCGGCTTCGAGTGTCTCGACCTGGTCCGCACTCGCCCTGCGCAGTTCGACCTGATCCTGCTCGACCTCTCGATGCCGTTTATGGATGGCGAGGAGACCTTCACCCGGCTCCGCCAGATGTCGCCCCACATCACCGTGATGCTGAACACGGGTTTCATCGCCGCCGAACGTCTCGAACGCATGATGGACGCCGGGCTCGCCGGCTTCATCCGCAAGCCACACCGCCCAAGCGAGCTCATCTCGCACGCACGCCGCGTATTGCAGACCGTGAGGCTTTCTCGCGCCGGCTGCGTGCCCGGTCTCGCCTCCGCCTGTCGCTAGGGGCAGTTGCGCTTATGTCTCAAACCGCACGCGCCTTCGATCATCTCGCGAAGAACCGCCTTTTCGAGGGCATCGAGTCCGATCTGCTCAACGAGATCGCGCCCGGCGTCAACATCATGCGCATGGCTCCCGGCCAGGTGATTTTCCGCGAAGGCGATCCCGGGAACGCGCTTTATCTCGTCGGCGAAGGCTCCGTAAAAATTTCGAAATCGGGCCGCGGTGGCCAGCAGGAGACGCTGGGCTTTATCGAGCACGGCAACTTCTTCGGCGAGATGGCGCTGCTCGACGGGCAGCCGCGTTCCGCCATGGCCACGGCGCACGAGCCGACACTGCTGGGCACGGTCGACGATAAGACCTTTCAGCGGATCCTCGAGCTCGCCCCGAGCCGGCTGCACATGAATTTCTTGCGCTCGGTCACCGAGCGGCTGCGCCAGGTGAACTCGCATTTCATCTCCGAGGTCATGCGCTCGGAGCGGTTGAGCCTCGTCGGCTCGATGGCGAATTCGATCATCCACGACTTGAAGAACCCGATGTGCATCGTGCGCTCGTGCTCCGACATGATCGCGACCGAGAGCAACGATCCGCGCATCCGCGAGTTGACCGCGATGACGGACAAAGCCGTCGAAGGGATGCTCGCGATGAGCCAGGAGCTGCTCGATTACGCGCGCGGCTCCTCGTCGTTGAAGCTCAAGACGATCACGATCTGGCGGCTCCTCGAGGAGCTGAATCAGCAGTGCCTGCAGCTACTGCCTGGCGCGAACGTGCATCTCGTCAAACGCATCAGCTACGAAGGCTCCATCAACGTCGATCTCCACCGCTTCACCCGCGTGTTGTCTAACCTGATCAAAAATGCGCGCGAAGCGATGCCGGACGGCGGCATCTTGAAGCTCTCGATCGACCTGGTGCACGAGCAGGTGGTGATCCGCATCACCGACACCGGCTGCGGCATTCCGCCGGAAGTATTGGCGAGGCTGTTCGAGCCGTTCGTAACCCACGGCAAATCGCACGGCACCGGCCTGGGCATGGCGATGGCAAAGTCGGTCATCGAAGCGCACGGCGGAAAAATCTCTGTCGGCACCATCGAGGGCCGCGGCACCACGGTGGACGTCCGCATCCCAGTGCCCGCAGCGTCGCCGGCGGCGGTCTGACGCACATTTCGCGGCGCTCGCGTCGCGCGCACCGATCATTCCACGAAGCCACCGCTCGGCGTTTGACCCAAACGTCTCTACACCTGCGAGTCCAGATTCCCGGCTTGCGATCTAGCGATCGCAAATCGACAATCGCCCATCGGCATTTGTCCGGATACCCCGTGGTGTAACGGTAACACAGCGCCCTTTGGAGGCGTTATTCATGGTTCGAATCCATGCGGGGTAGCCACTGCACTTGCCGTTTAAACGTCTTCCGGTCTGTCAGCACACGCGAGCGGCGTTGCGCAAACCTCAACGTGCCGCGCGCCGTCATCCCGAGCGTAGTCGAGGGATCCCGTTGCGAAACCGATCGGTGCGCGGCGGGATTCTCCAAATCCGCCAAAAAAGCAAAGCGGGCGGCATCGCTGCCGCCCGCCCCCGGTCTTAAACCTAAGCCAACCGGTGTTTAGAACTTTTTGTTGATCCCGACGTAGTAGTAACGGTTGCGGATGTTGTAGAGCGAGGTGTCGTAGTTGTCGTTGAACGCACCGAGCGTGGTCGGAGGGTTCCGATCAAACACGTTGTTCACGCCCACACGCACCGAGGTTCCCCACAGCATACGCTGGAAGAAATTCCCCTGCTCCACACCGGCCACTTCGGTCTGCATGGCCTTGCCACCCTTGGCGTCTTTCGAGTACCCAGCGGCGGCTGGCTCAGCCTCCGGCTTCACGAACTCATACCGCGCCTGGAGGTCGAGCGTGATGTAATCGCTCACCGTGCGGGTGTTGATATCGCGCTCACCGTTCGGGCTGTATTCGGCCGCGTTGATGAATCCAGGATCATCGAGGTAAGAGCTGATGTAGTTGGTCGTGGCGACGAGGTTAAAGCCCTTCCACTCGTACTCGCTACGGATGAAGCCCTTGTGGCGTGGAATCGCACCAGGAGCCAGCGGCAGGCTGGCCGAGAAGTCGCCCGTGAAGTTCGCGCTTCCAACTCCTTCGATCGGCTCTGCCTTCCAGGTGAAGAAGTAGTTGTAGCCGATGGAGAAGGTGAACGTCCCGAACGTGGTCCACGGCAGCTGGTAAGCTGAGGTGATGTCCAAGCCGTTGACGAGGCGCTTACCAGCATTAGCACTGGTCGAAAGCACCTGCGTGACCGTTCCCTCGTTTGCGAACTGTCCACCTGGAACATCCTGACGCAGGATCAAGTCAGAAAACGGAGCCTGAGCAGGGTCGCCACCGGCGTTGATGAAGTTGCCGTTCAGCGTCAAAATCAACTGAGCGTAGCTCGTCGGACCCAGGATCACATTACGGGTGAACACCTGATACACGTCAGCCGTGAAGGTGAACCCAGGTAGGAACTTCGGCGTGAAGACCAGGCCGGCGGTCCATGTCTCCGTCTCTTCCGGACGCAGAGCAATGTTGCCACCCTGAATCACACCGTTTGCCGGCTGCAGGACACCACCCACCGGATCGGACAGAACCGGGAAGTTCTGCGTCTCAGGCGCAAGCAACTGACCAGCCGAAGGCGACAGGAACGACTCACCCCATGAAGCGCGGAGCGTCAAATCCGCGTACGGCTGATAGCGCAGCGAGAGGCGCGGCGTCGTGCCATTGTCGAAACTACCTCTTGGTAGGTCATCGTTCAGGCGATCGTGCAACTCGAACTCCTCGTAACGAGCCGCCGCCTGAAGCTCAAGCGAGCGGATACCGGGAATGTTCATCGCCGACGTAACGATCGGGATCTGGAGCTCGCCGAAGAATGACGTCACTTCGGTTTTGTAGTCGAAGCGAGCGCCGGCGTTGAAACCCAATTGGTCGCCCGAAGCCAAGACATCATCCGTATCGTCATAGTTGCGCTCCGTGCGATACTCGGCACCGATGTTGAATCCGATGCCGCCTTGGTAAAGGTTCGGAAACAGGTTACCGAACACCTTTGCGTCAAAGAGCGTCTGGTGGAAGTAGTCATACGACCGCCCGTAGTACTCCGCCTGTTTAAGCGAGGCCAGGTTGTCATACGGAGCCTGCTGACCGGTCGGAACACCATTCACATAAGTCGGAGCCATGCCGCTTACCGGCGCGTTCACGCCGATGAACGGATTGAACCTGCCGCTGATAATGTTCTCGTAGATGATACCACGGCGAGCGTCGCCGGTGTCGATCTCCAGTTGATTATTCTGCTCATAGACAATGCCCATGTCATAGCCAAGAAAGCTGATGAAGCTGTTGTCCGTGAAGCTGAAGTTGCCGTTCATGCCCGCTAGATAGCGATAGAAATCGAAGTCGAAGAACGCGCGGCGATTTCCGAGCTCCTGCACCGAGCGGTAGCTGGCTGAGCTCAGGGCGTTTCCGAACGGGTTGAACGGGCTGGCCCGGAGGATTTCGCGCTGGCGAGGGAGCGAGTTGTTCTGGGCGCCATCGGTCTGGTTGAAGATACCCAACCCAGGATTGCGGTAGCGAGCCAGCGGGATGGTGAAGGGCGACGGCGCGAGACCGTTGTCCTGCTTCTGCTTGGAATACATGACGTCCCCGTAGATCTGCAGCGCATCACCGAAGACCTTGTAGCGCGCAGTCACGTAGGTGGCGTATTTTTCCATCCCGGGGATCGACGGCGTGAAGGCGCGAAAGTTGAAGCGCGTTGGATCGCTTCCGCTGCCCTGCGGATCAAACGTCCGATAGGAACCCGGGGTCACCTGGTTTGTCGTGAGATCGCTCAGCACCAGGTTACCTTGGCCCGTGACGTTGACGCGACCTCCGTAGGTCGGGCTGTTGGTATTGAAGCCGCCGAGGAAACGCTGGTCACCGGTGATGGCGATTTCGCGGTCACGCGAGTAGATGTCCGAGCGGTCGTAGAATTCAGCGGCCGCCGCAACGGAGAACTTGTCCGTCGCCACACCGCCACGGATGAACGCCTGAAGGACGCGCGCATCTTTGTCGGTCGTGTTTCCATAGAGCATGTCGATTTCTGCGCCCTCGTAAGGTGCTTCCCCCGGACCGTTCAGGAGGATGAAGTTGACCACGCCAGCAACCGCGTCCGAGCCGTAAATAGCTGAAGCGCCGTCTTTCAGCACTTCACTACGGGAGAGGGCGCCGATCGGAATGGCATTGATGTTGGCGTACGCGAACACGCGGCGGCCGTTGATCAGCGTCAACGTGTTGCCGGTGCCGAGCGCACGCAGATTGATGAACGCGGAGCCGTTACCACCGTTGGCGTCGTTTTCGGTAACGGTGTTACCGACGAAGGACGGCAGCTGACGGAGACCTTCCGCCGGCGTATTGGCGCCCTGCTTCTGCAGAACGGTCGCGGTGTAAACAGTAACAGGCAGCGCCGATTCCGTTTCCGCGGTCGGGATGTAGGAACCGGTCACAACGACGCGTTCGGTCGTTGCAGCGCCGGCGGCCGCGTTGCTGTCAGCCGCCGCGTCGACGATGGCTGAGTCT
>CADCTA010000120.1 GCA_902805675.1 uncultured Chthoniobacterales bacterium
GATCTTCGCCCACCGTCTCGATGATCTCACGAAAGGAACCCGTAAGATCATCAAGCTGGTCATCGGTGAGTCGACTCGTCTCCGGGGTGCGTCGCACGTCCGGCACTGCCGTGGAGTTGCGGTCAAGCATGCACCTAAACTAGCGGCGCCGTGCACCGGCACAACCAGACGAACACAGGCGCGACCGTTAGTCGCAGAAGCCGCGTGCGACGCAGCGCCTAATCGAGGGCATACGCCTCGACCAGCCCGACGCCGCTGCTCTCGCCGGCACCACGGACGATGGCGGTGTAATTCGCCGCCGGAAGCGTGCGGACAATCGCGGACTCGAGGTCGTGCGAAGGCGGAACGTTCGTCGCGATGATTTCGCCCTCCTGGCTGCTGCGCCAGTTGTCGTTTTCGCCGATGACCGCGCCATTCGCGTCGTGCAAAGCGAGCGTCGGATTCTGTAATGCATTTGGCACCATGAGGGACGGACCGATCGCGCGGACAACCACGCGCCTTGGCTCAGTGCCGGTGAGGATGATGCCTCCGATGAGCACGTTCTCGCCGGTTCGCACCAGAGCCCGCGTGGAGATGTTTGCCAGCTGAGAATCCGAACCCGCTTCGAGGTCATAGACTTCCACCAGGCCTACTCCGGTCGAGTCGTTCGTGCCACGCACCACCGCGGTGTGATCACCGGGCGCCACCTGCGTCAATATGGCGGCTTCCGCGTCTGCGGCGGGCGCGAGTGTTGACTCGCTGATCTCCTGCCGATTGGGAGCATCGCGCCAGTTGTCGTTCGCTGCCACGATCTGGCCCTGCCTGTCGAAAAGCTCCACGACAGGATCGGCGAGCCTGCCCTCGACCGGCAGCGAAGGACCCAGGGCGCGCACGATGATTCGCTTCGAGGCCGTGCCGGTGACGATGAACCCGGCGATGAGCGCGTTGTCACCGGGTTCCACCTTCAGGCGCGACGCGATGTTGGCCAAAGTCGCCTTCCGCTCCACCGTGAAGACGTCGTTCGCATTACTCGCCCCGAAGCCCTCCTGCGCACCGCCGCCCGCGAGGTGGATGCGATCGCCAATCACGGCGGCCCAAAGACCGTGGCGCGGAACCGGCATATTCGGGAGTTTGCGCCACGCGTTCGCGGCGGGATTGTAAACTTCCACGGCGCCGGTGAAGCTTGCTTCGCCGCCAAAAACCCACAGTTCGCCATTCACAGCCGCGGCGGCGATGCCGGACCGGCCGGTGGGCATCGGCGCGCGGGTAGCCCAGCTGTTCGTCTGGGGATTGTACACTTCCAGCGCGGTCGCGGCTCCCGCCGCGCCACGCCCGCCAACGACATAAAGCTTGCCGTCAATCACTGCGCCGGCTGTGTGGTTGCGCGCCACCGACATCGGCGCCAGTTGGCTCCAGACGTTGGTTGCAGGGTCGTAGACTTCGAGGGCGCGCAGGCTGGTCGAGCCCTGAGTTCCGCCCGCCACGTAGATCTTGTCGCTAATTACGCCGACGGCTGCCGTGCCGCCGCGTTGAAAATGCATCGGCGCGACCGGCAACCATGCGTCGGCAGCCGCGTCGTACACGAATGCCTGATTCGATATGCCGCCGAAAGTGTAGAGCCTGCCGCCAGCGACGGCAGCGTTGTTGTGGTTGTTTGCAAATGGGAGCGGGCGGACCGGAGACCAAGTGTTCGTGTGCGGGTTGTAAGCTTCGACCGTCGCGGTCGAGGCTCCGTCGCTGTCGTATCCCGCGATGACGTAGATCTTGCCGTTCAACACAGCGGCCGAGACCTCCTGCCGTGCAGAGGGCATCGCCGCGAGTGTGCGCCAGCTTCCGCCGCCCTCGCCGGCCGCCGAGCCGGCCAACAATACTGACCCGAGCCAGCCGCAGAAAGGTACCGCCAGCCCGCGCGTCGCACAGGTCAGCGTCTTCATTCCCAACGGCGGTGTCCGTTCAGCTAGTCCAGCCAGCTCTTCGGGTAGTTCTCGTCGTCGAGCGCGAGTGCCTGCTCGGTCAGGTCGAGCGTGTGTTCGGTGTCGAACATCACTGCCAGCTCTTCCGTCCGCACAGCGTCTCTGCTCGCCATGATCGTGCCTGGATGCGGCCCGTGCGGAATGCCGCGGGGATGCAGGGTCATCGATCCGGCTTCGACACCGCGGCGGGAGCCGAAGTTGCCGCGCACGTAGAAGAGCACTTCGTCGGCTTCGACGTTGTCGTGCACCCATGGGATCTTGATCGCCTCAGGATGATAATCCAGCATCCGCGGCGCGAACGTGCAGATGACATAGCCTTTGACCTCAAAGGTCTGGTGAATCGGCGGCGGCTGGTGGACCGCGCCGGTGATCGGTTCGAAATCCTGCGCGTTGAAAGTGAACGGATAGACGTAGCCGTCCCATCCGATGACATCGAACGGATGGTGCGCATGAACGACGCGCGTCCAGCGCGCGCCGTCTTTCACGAGCACTTCGACGTCGCGTTCTTCATCGACGACGTGCAGTTCGGTCGGGCCGTGGAAGTCGCGTTCGGAATACGGCGACCCCATCCGGATCTGGCCGTCGTGGTTCAGATAGCGACGCGGGATGCGAATCGGGCCGGTTGATTCGAGGATCAGATAATCCTCCTCGAGTACGTTGTCCGGCACGAGGCGGTAAGTGATTCCCCGTGGAATGACAATGTAATCTTCCGCGCGATATCGCAGCTTGCCGAACATCGACTCAACTGTGCCGCTGCCGCGGAAAACGAAGATGACTTCATCGGCGCCGCCGTTCCGATAATACTCAAACTCACCGTACGTCGTCGCCGGCTTGTGCCGATACGCGACCATGTCCTGGTTGAAGAGCATCGGGATGCGACCGGTGTACAGATCCCCCTGACGCGGAACGTGCGCGGCTTTCAGGTGATGATGCCGCAACGGCTTGTCGGCCACCTTCTTCAACTCGGAGGTCTTGAGCAGCGAGATGTCGCGCACCCGCGTCGGAGGCCGCATGTGATACATGATCGAGTACGCCTCGTTGAACCCCTCGGTCGTGATGACGTGCTCGTAGGCGATGCCTTCGTTCTTGTAGGTCTGCGCGCCGTGATTCCGGTGATACCAGATGTGATGCTTGCGGGGCATTTCCCCGAGTCGTTGATAATGCGGCATATGATGAAGTGATTAGACGTTGAAACCCGCTTGCGTTTTGGAGTGCGGCGGTGTTCCGCCGCTTTGACGCGCGACTCCAAAAGCGCCGGAAGACCGGCGCACTCCAAGACGCTGTCGCGACGCAGCTACTCCTGAGCGCGGCATGATTTTCTACAGATTGCCTCGCGCGTCCTGCTCTTTCTCAAGCGCCTCGAAGAGCGCCTTGAAGTTGCCTTTGCCGAAGCTCTTCGCGCCTTTGCGCTGGATGATCTCGAAGAACAACGTCGGCCGATCTTCCACCGGCTTGGTGAAGATCTGGAGCAGATAGCCTTCGTCGTCGCGGTCGATCAGAATCCCGAGCTCCTGGAGCGGCGCGAGGTCTTCATCGATCTTCCCGACGCGATCCAGCACCGTCTCGTAGTAGCTCGCGGGGATCTTGAGAAACTCGACGCCGCGGCTGCGCAGATCGCTCACCGTCTTGACGATGTCGCTCGTGGCGAGCGCACAATGCTGCACGCCTTCGCCATTGTAGAAATCGAGATACTCCTCGACCTGCGACTTCTTTTTGCCCTCCGCCGGTTCGTTGATCGGGAACTTCACGTACCCGTTCCCGTTGCTCATCACCTTGCTCATCAGCGCGGAGTATTCGGTCGAGATGTCGTTGTCGTCGAAGGTCAGGATGTTGCGGAAGCCCATCACATCTTCGTAGAACTTCACCCACGGGTTCATCTGGTTCCAGCCGACGTTGCCGACGCAATGGTCGACGTAGAGCAGCCCGCTTTCCGGCGGATTGTAGTGTGAATCCCACTTCAGGAAGCCTGGCATGAAGACGCCGTTGTAATCGCCGCGCTCGATGAACAAGTGCACCGTCTCGCCGTAGGTGTGGATGCCGCTCATTACGACACGCCCGTTGTCGTCCTGAATCGTAGTCGGCTCCATGTAGCTCTTACCGCCGCGGCTCGTCGTTTCTTTCCAGGCTGAGGTCGCGTCTTCCACTTTCAACGCCAGCACCTTCACGCCGTCGCCGTGTTTGTAGATATGGTCCGCGATCGGGTTGTTCGGCCGGATTGGCGTCGTCAGCATCAGCGTCAGCTTGTTCTGCCGGATGACGTAGCGCGCGCTCTCCTTGTTCCCTGTCTCGGGTCCTGAATACGCGAGGCTCTGGAAGCCGAACGCCGTTTTGTAATAATGCGCGGCCTGCTTTGCATTGCCGACGTAGAACTCGACGTAATCGGTGCCCTGCAGCGGGAGAAAATCCTGCTCTGGCTGGTGTTGAGCTTTCAGCCGGTCGGCCAGGCTCGTGCTTTTCTGCGGTTCAACAACGGTCGTGCTCATAAGGGGCCTTTCGGGAGATGTTTCTGCTGGACGCGCCCGCTCCGGACGTGCCCCTCGACTATAGGTTCGACGGCGTTGCCTCGCAAGGATGTGCGGATGCTTGCATCAGCGGCTGTGCGTCTCGCATGCTCCGGACATGCGCACAGACCGATACCTGAAGAGCAAAGCCGTCATCGCTGCAATCATCGCCGGGTTCGCGGCGCTGCAAGCTGTGCCCAAAGGGCACGCTGTCACTCCCGCCTCAGCGGAGAAAACGTCAGCCACCGAGACTCGGCACATCATGCTGCCTGAGCGTAAAGATACGCTGCCTTTCAGCGACGGAGTCCTGGTCGGCAACACTCTCTATCTTGCCGGCAAGCTCGGGGTCGATCCTGCCACCGGGAAGGCGCCTGCGGATGTCGAGCAGGAGATCCGCCTCGTGCTCGACGCCGTGAAGAAGACGCTCGCGGCCGCCGAGATGACAATGGACGACCTCGTCTCGGTGCAGGTGTTTTGCCCCGACCTGTCGCTCTACGAGAAGTTCAACGAGGTCTACCGCACGTATTTCACCAGGAACTTCCCGGCCCGCGCATTCATCGGCTCCGGTCCGCTCCTGCGTAACGGGCGCTTCGAGGTGCAGGGAATCGCGGTGCGGCGCTAGGCTCCTGTTTACCCACGGGTTCAGCGGCGTCGCGCCGTCATTCCGAGCGTAGTCGAGGAATCCCGTGGCCACACGAGGCGCTTCCGCCACGGGATTCCTCCACTGCGCTTTGCTGCGATCGGAATGACGCACGCTACAGTGCCAGTTTCGCGGCAGTGTCCTTGATGATCTGCCACACCCGACGCATGTGCTGCTCGGTCGTGAGCAGATTGCCGAGGCCCATCCGCATCACAGCGCGGCCACGGAGCTTCGTCTGCATCAGATACGTCTCGCCGGCGGCATTGATCGTCTCGACCATACGCCTGTTGAGAGCATCGGAGGCGCTGTCGTCCGCTGCTTTGATCCGGAAACAGACGACGCCCATCACTGTCGGTGCGGAGAGCTCGAACTGCGGATCTTCATTCACCCAGCTCGTGAATAACTGCGCGAGCCGCAGATGCTCGCGAATGCGTGCTGCGATGCCCACGCGGCCGAAACTGCGCCAGACCATCCACGCCTTCAGCGCGCGAAAGCGGCGGCCGAGCTGCACGCCGTAGTCCATGTAGTTGATCTCCGCGCCAGCGGCGTCGCCGCGCAGGTATTCAGGCACGAGCGTGAAGACCTTCCGGAGCCGCACGATGTTGCGCACGTAGAGCACGCTGAAATCGAACGGCACAAACAGCATCTTGTGCGGATTAATGACGAGCGAATCCGCATCGTTCCAACCGTTCGTAACCCAGGCGCATTCAGGGAGCAGCGCGAGTCCGCCGCCGTAGGCCGCGTCGATGTGCAGCCACATCCCGTGCTCCGTGCAGACGGACGCGATCTCCGCGACCGGGTCGACGCTCGCCGTAGAAGTGGTGCCGGCTGTCGCGACGACAGCAAGAGGCTTGAACCCGTCGCGCAAGTCCGCGAAGACCGCTTCACGTAACGCTCCGACATCCATCCGGAACTCCGCATCGCTGGCAATGCGTCGCACGTTCTCCTCACCGAGCCCCAGCGCGATCGCGGCTTTGTCGACCGAGCTGTGCGCCTGGTCCGAAGCGTAGACGCGGAACATCGGCACCTCCGCCCGACCCGACAGCCCGCGCTGTCGAATTGCGCTGCTTGCTTCCTCACGCGCCGCCGCCAGTGCGTGCATCGTGGAAATCGACGCGGTGTCATAAACGACGCCGCTGAACTCGTCGCCGAGCCCAAGCCATTGCTGCAGCCATTGCAGCACATGCGTCTCGAGCTCCGTCGCCACCGGCGAGGTGCGCCACGTCATCGCGTTGATGTTCAACGCGCCCGCGATCATCTCCGCGAGGATGCCCGGATTCGTGGTCGTTGCGCCGAAATAGCCGACGAACTGCGGATGCGCCCAGTGCATGACGCCCGGCATGATCACGCGGTCCACGTCGCGCAGTATGTTGCCGATTGGCTCGCCATCTTCAGGCGCGTCCCCCGGTAATTGCGCGCGGATGGCACCCGGTTTGGCCGCCGGCGAGATGCGGTAATCCCCGATGTTCTCGCGATAATCAGCGATCCAGTCTGCGACCTCGTGCAGGCGCTTGCGAAACTCCGCCGGATCGATGTCGCCGAGCTGCTCGTCAGGCGCGTCGCTTAGTTTCATGCGAAGCGAGTCCTTAGCCACGGATGGACACGGATGAAACACCGATTCTGCAAAAGAGAATCTTCTTCATCCGTGAAGATCCGTGTCCATCCGTGGCGAAAATCTTCATGACTTCGCCTGCTGCGAAGCAGTTTCAGCTGCCACGCGACCGCCCTCCACCCAGTCGCGACCGATGCCTTTGGTCAGCAACTTATCGCCGAACGGATAACCGCCGTGCCGCAGATACCAGTAGACCGCCCAGTAGGTGCTGAAGCTCCGCTCGAATACCCACAGCGGCGCATAGAGGCAGGTCCACGGCGGAATGTATTCGCCCGCTTCACCGCGCGCGCTGCCAGCGCACGCCAGGGCGGTCGCGAAGATCGACAGCAGCACGATGCAGAGCACGAAGCCGACGAGACCCGCGGCGATCGCGCTGATCAGCAGCAAGACGGGAATCGCGAGGAACAGCGCCGTCTTCGCCCGCAGGCCGAAATCTTCGTACGCCTGACGTGGCCGTTGTTCCTTCCACTTCTGCAATGCGGGCGGGCGTTTCTGCACGAAGAAGTCGATCGCGTAATGGATCGCCGCGCCGAAGCGCGCGAAGTGCCGCACGATCTCCTCATTGTCGAAGAGCACGTCGCCATCGTAATGCCCCACGCGCAGCATCGTGGAACGGCGGAAGGCGCATGTTCCGGGATAGTCGCCTGTCCGAAGCGTCGCGCGGTTGATCAACATGCGCGCTGATTCCATCCGCGCCCACCACGGCAGTGGGGAGAGGAAATTCTGCGGTCGCACCATCTCAAACTCTTCGAGCGAGCTGATCATCTTCTCGATGTCGGCCGCGGTGTAACGGATGTCGTCATCCGCGAGCACGATCTTCTCGCACGACGCGCGCTCCACGCCGGTGTGGATGCCGTTGACCTTGTCGTTCATGTAGCCGAAGCGGCGATCCACGAGTTCGTGCCGGCAGATCTGTGACCAAACCGCGTGGTGCTGCTCGAACACTTCGCCCGGAGAACCGTCGATGACGATGACCTCACATCCAGCAGCCGTGAGCGTCGGTAAGTAAGCAGCGAAATCCTGCGCTTCGGCTTCGTTGAAGACGCTGCGGCGGATCGGAAGCAGGTAAGTGCAGCGATTCACGACGTGCTCTGATCAACACCCAGCGCGGTCATCCTGAGCCGCGCAGACGGCGAAGGACCTCGCGCAGGCCGTGACGATCATGCGCAGCGGTTTGCCTAACGAAGGACCCAGCGCGAGCTCCCTCGGCGCGCTTCGCCAGCCTCGGGATGACCGCGGGAGGAGAGCGAACGCTGCGACCCGCAACAACTCGCGCGTCATCATCCTAAAAAGCGAAGCCAAAACTAAAGTGGAACGCGCCGAACGGATCATCGCCGCGCGGATCGGGATTGATGCCGTAGTCGATCCGGAGCGGACCGATCGGCAGCGCGTAGCGAAGCCCGAAGCCGATCGCGTAGCGCATGTCGCTGAATCCCGCATCCTCCGCTTCCGGCAACAGATTGCCCGCATCGAAGAACACCGCGCCCATGATCTCGCCCCAGATCGGAAATGTATATTCAAGGTTCAAGACCGTGAAGAACTCGCCACCGATCTCATCGCCATCGAATTTTGGCCCAAGCTCCCGCTCAGGGTAGCTGCGCACCGTAGTGCCGCCGCCGTTGTAGAACCGCTCGTCGATCGGGATCTCGCTGCCGTTGATCCCCTGGATGACGCCGACGCGCGCGCCGACCGCGACGTGCGAGCGCCTGAACCAGTGACCGAACCCGCCCTCCACTTCATCAGCGGTCGGGTTGACGTTGATCACCTTTTTCTCCGGCGCGAACGGCAGGTAGTAGCTGACGCGGGCGGTACTGCGCACAAACTCAATGTCGCTGGCGAACGCCTCGGACGCGTAGTCGAAGGTGTTGTCAAAAACGAGGCCGCGGGGCGAGGCGAGCGGGCTCTTCCGGAGATCGAGCGTTTGCGTATAGCCTAACGAGTTCACCTGGTACGAAGTGCGTCCGAGGAACTCGTCGGGGATGTCCGAGTTGATGATCTCGACATAGCGCGCCATTGCGACGAGCCCGACCCGATACTGCTTCGTGATCTTCCGGCTCAGATCGATGCGGGCGCCGCCCTCCGCCTTTTCGTAGGCGTCGTAATCGAAGGTCAGCGCGTAGAGCCGCGCCTTGAGCGCGTACTCGGTATCGAAGAAATAAGGGTCCTCCCACAGGATCTCACCCTTGTAGCCGCGGCTCGAGTATTCGGCCGAAGTCGTCAATGGTCGCCCGTAGCCAAACAGATTCCGGTCGCGCCACGAGGTGCCCACGATCAGCCCCGCGTACGTGCCGTAACCAAGCGAAAAGCCGAACTCTTTGCTCTTCGCTTCTTCCGCGTTGATCTGCAGGTGCAGCGTGTTGTTATCGATCGGCGTCGGCTTGATCTGCAGCACGCTGAACAAGCCGGTCTGCATCATCTCGCGGAACTTCTCGTCGACCGCCTCGGGGTTGTATTGCTTGCCGCTCAGCTTGCCAAATCGCTTTGTCACATAGCTCGGGCGCAGGCGCTTCAGGCCCGTGACGGTGGTGCCATCGAAGTAAAAGACTTCGCCGGGCGAGATCGTGATCCGGAGCGGCACGCGTCCGCGGCTCGCAGCTTCGGGAGTTCCGGCGGCGTCGACTTTTACCTGGTAGTAGCCGCGCGCCTTGAAGAAGGCCTCAAGCCGTCGTGGCACGTCAGCCACCCGTCGCTCGGTGTATGGCTCAGCGAGGAGGTCGGCGATCTCTTGTCGCAGTTCATCGGGTCCAAAGACGGTGCGGCCGGTGAAGGTGACGTCGCCGAACGAGTAGATCCGTCCCTCGACGATCGCGATGTTCGCGTCGACCTGCGCGCCGTCTGCGCTGTAGCGGTAGTTCGGCGTTTGGACGATCGCGTTCAGGTAGCCCTCAGAGATGTAAAGACGGCGCACGAGATCGACGCCTTCATCCACATCCGACGGCACGAACGGCAGCTCCTTCGTCGTCTTGCCGTAGCGCTCGCGGGTGGGACCGACGACAAACTCGAACAGCTTCTCGGCCGGGATGTTGTAGTTCCCGACGAAGTTGACCGTCGCCAGCGTGACGCGCGGACCTTCCTTGATATCGAGCCGCAGCCGGCCGCCGGCGATGGAGTAGCTTACCTCCACCTTCACGTAGCCGTTCTTGCGGTAGAACAGCTCGAGGAAGAACGCCGCGTCATCAGCTCGCGCGGGCGTCAGACCCAGTTCCTGGATGGACGTGATCTGCTCGGCGAGTTGCGTGCGCAGCTCTTCTTCCTTGAACGCGGTCGCGCCGTTGATCTGCACGTTGCCAGCGGATTGGGCGATCTTCTTCTGCTCCTTCGCGACTTCGCGATTCGCTTTGTCTCTCTCCTCGAGCTTCGGCGTATCGGCGGCGCGTTGCGCGTGGGCGTTACCAACGAGCAGCAGCGCGCAAATGACTGGTAGGGACGCCGCGCTGCGGCGTCCGAGCCGCGCGGCCACGTGAGAAAACATGCGGACGATCCTAGACCCAGCCACGCCGCTCGGACGGCGCAGCGCGCCGTCCCTACCCGCGGTCGCGAACGCGCGTCTCATCAGCGGAAGCGAATGAGATACTTCACCGTGCCGCGGAAATCGCCCTGCACACCGATATCACCAATGACGAGCACCTTGTCGTTCACGCGATAGCGCGCCGTGGCGGTCTGCTGCCCGGTGCGGGGATCCACGCCGCCCACATCGACGTCCAGACGATCAAACGCGGAATTGGTCGTCGTGCGCTGCCCCTTTTTGAAAACCTTTTGATAGAGCTGTTGTCCTAGCAACATGAGCGCGCGACCGGCAAGCACATTGCCGCCGCCCATCAGCTCTTCGCGTGTCGTGCCGGTGGCGAGGAGCGAAATGATCTCCTCCTGCGGCAGCGGCGGCTCGCTGGTGAAGACTGCCTCGGGTGCATCCGCGGTACCGTAGACATAAACGCGGATCGTGTAGTCGCGGATGACCGATGTGCCTTGCAGATCGAGCCCGGGATTCATCGGATCGTCCGGCTTGAAGTAGAGGAAACCCTGCGTGATCTCGAGCCGGCTGAACGGCAGCGTCGCCTCCACGTTTTGCAGGCGCACGGAGCCGTCGATGCGCGGCTCGAGGCCGGTGCCGGAAAGTTTCATGTCTACGAGCGCACCGCCGTTCGCAAGGTTGCCGCGGATCATGAATGGATCCTTGGTCTTGATCGCGACGTCGAATTTCCAATCGCGCAGCGGCGGATCCGGGAAGGAGAGATCCGGCTTGGCGGAAGGAGGTTTCGGACCCGGTGGTGGTCGGCCCGGAACGCCGATTGGGATAAGGTCGAGGTTCTTCAGGAACTGGCTGTTGGTGATCGCGACGTTGCCGACGACCGACGCGCCATTCAGCGGACCGGTGAGGCGGATGTCGGCATCGACGCGCGCGGTGAGATCATCGCTACGAGCTACGAGGACCGCATCGGCGCGGAGCTGAAGATTGAAGTTCGGCTCGGTGAGCTTCGGGAACGTGATCTGCCCGCTGAGCGTGAAAGGTCCGCCGGCGAGGTCGCCGCGGAATTGCGGGAAGTTCAGCGAGTCGCCGTCGAAGACGAGCCGCGCATTGAAGTTAGACAGCGCGGGCAAAGTCGGATTGGCGAAGCGCGCGCTGTTGATCGTCATGTCCGCCGCGCCGCTGAACGATGGGTTCGCGATCGTGCCGCCGACGTTGACGTCGAGGGCCATGTTGCCGTCGATGCGCGCGAGTGCCGGCACGAACTGGCGTACGAAATTAACCGAGCTACGTGGCATCAGCACCTTGGCCCGCACAGGTGTCTGCTCGTCGAGCGCCTTGTTCTCGATGATCTTCGCCACGTCGAGCGGCATGTTGGCGGTGATCTGCACCGGCTCGATGCGCGCCTGCTGCAAGCGGCCGTCCACGACCAGCTGATCATTCTCGATTCGTGCCGTGACACCGAACGTCGCCGGCGTGAAATCCTTGAGCTTCTCGGAGCGCAGACCGGTGAGCTGCAAATCAACCTTCGCGCGCAAATCCTCGAGCGTGCCGTCAGCCTCGAAGTTCACACTCGCCAACCCGGCGACCGGCACCTCCGCGCCGAAGTCTTTGGTCAGCTTGTCGATCTCGATGTTTTCCGATTTGAACCCGACGAGCACCTTGCCGTCCGCCGGGAACAACGGCCGCTCGGTCCCCACATTCTCCCATACGAAAGGCACCGAGACGTAGCCACCGCCGTACTTCGACTGCCCTTGCATCACCTCGAGTTTGTTGATCTCGAGCGTCTGGCCTTTGGCCTGCATGACCGCTTCGAACATCATC
>CADCTA010000121.1 GCA_902805675.1 uncultured Chthoniobacterales bacterium
ACCGTCAGGCGACTTGTAAATTCCGAAGCCAGCTGCGGAGTCGGCCGATTGGTTCGCCTCGCCAGTTCCCGCGTAGAGGACACCGTTGGCGTAGGTGATAGCTCCGATTGCGTTGCTTGCGAAACTGCCGGAGACAAACTTCCATTCCGGTGTCGCCTCGAGCACGTTATTCGAGCGCCAGACGCCGCCGCCCGCTGCTGCGAGCCAGACACGGCAGGTAACCGCATTGCACGCGGTGTCCATCGCCAGTGCGGTGATACGACCAGCCGTCGTGTAGGGCGCCCCACTGAAGGTCAGCACATTCGGAAAATTAGCGACACTTGGGCCGAGCAGGTTCCAGTTCAGGAACGGCGTGGTTGCATTCACTGCCATCGTCTCGAGAGACGAGATCTGGAAGTTGCTCCACGCTTGATGCGCTGCCTTCGTCAGCTCCAATGGCACGTCCGTAGCAGGATACGCACGATGCTTGTAGTCTTCCTCCGCTGCCGCTAACGGTCCAGCCCCCTCCTGCTTTGCTCCCGGCGCCATTTGGCGAAGTTCTGCCGTGGTTCCGCCCTTACGCAGCCTCCAGACCTTCTCCGGCACGTCTGGTCGCATGCCGACGATCGCTATGGCCGATCCGGCAGCGAGGAGGACGGCCGCCGCAGTAAGGCGGAGGCGGGGAGTGAATCGGGTACTGGCCGACGACGGGGAGTTTTTCATAGGTAGAGAGAGCTAACGACGAAGCAGAATCGAGGTAACGTTTTCGTTACTTCGCGCCCGTTTGTATTGAGGCACAGCGCACTGCGCAACCTTATTTATCGTAAAACACAAAAAAACAGTTTTTCGTCGGCCAGGGCTCATTTCTCGACGAATCGAGATGTTTTCCCCAGCCGGCGCTTGGAAGTTCTGTTACGGCCTCGGCGGTTCCGGCGTTACCGACGGCTGCTGCGCTTGCGCTCGATCCTTTTCTTTGGCCACGTTCGCCGTCGCTTGCTGCAACCGGTCAGCGTCTGCCTGCGAACTTCGCGGACTTTCCTTCGGTTTCGCGTCCTCAGCGTTTGTGCTGGCCGGTCGCGAACAACCAGCAATACCGATCGTGCATACGCCCAGAGAGATGATGAGATACAATTTCATGGTGGTGAGGCGCGCTGGCGCGAAAGTCCCACCCGTATCTGCCCGCCGCCGAATAGCCAAACAAAATGAGGCAGCGCGAAGATGTTCAGGTCGTTCGCCGGCGCACTGAGCAGCTGTCACTGGTTGTGCTTTTCCGGGCTGAGGCAGCCGAATCCCACAAAATCGTGTGCTTGCCGCCATGCGGAGTGATTTGGGTTTGTGAATCCCGGCCGGGTTGGCTACTAATCCCGGAATGTTCAGCTTAACGATGCTCGGGAGCGGCAGCGCGGGAAACGCCGCGCTCATCGCGACCGATCATTGCAAGCTGCTCGTGGACGGCGGACTCAGCGCGCGTCAGCTCGTGGTGCGGCTGGAGCTGTGTGGCGTGAAACCGGAGCAGCTCGATGGCGTGCTGCTGACCCACGAGCACGGCGATCACGTCTGCGGCTTGGAGGTGCTTTGCCGCAAGTTTCAGGTTCCGATCTATTGCAACGCGCTCACGGCGGAAGCGATCCGCTGCGGTTCGTTAGGCGAGCACCGCCACTGGCGCATCTTCCGCACCGGTGCCGATTTTTCGATCTGTGACATCAGCGTGCAGACGTTCCCGGTGCCGCACGATGCGGTAGAGCCGGTCGGTTATGCATTTCACGCCGGCAAGTACGGGCTCGGGTTCATCACCGATCTCGGTTACCCGACGAAGATGCTGGTCGAGCGGCTGCGTGAGGTTCACACGCTCGTGATCGAAACCAACCACGACGAGAAGCTGCTCCAGGCCTGCCAGTATCGACCGTGGCCGGTCAAGCAGCGCATCATGTCGCGTCACGGACATCTCTCAAACGCGGCGGCGGCCGGTGTGATCGAGCAGCTGCTGCCAGGCAAGATCGAGCGGGTGGTGCTTGGCCATCTCAGCCGCGACTGCAATTCGCCTGAGCTGGCGAAAGGCGCCGTGCAGGCAATGCTGGCGAAGTGCGGGCGCGAAGGGGTGGAAGTTTTCTGCGCAGATCAACGCGAGATCAGCACGCGCTTCCGAATTGGGGAGACGCGGCCTGGGCCGTTCCAGTCGACCTTCGACGATCTCTTCTTCCCGAGCATGCGCGTGCAGGAAGCGGCTGCTGCCCTGTAGCGGCGGTCTATGACCGCCGGTTACGCGCGCCACTCCGGAGATTCGGCGGTCATAGACCGCCGCTACAGGAGATGACGATCCGTGACGCGGCGGAAGCTGATCTCCCAGCGATCGTCGATATCTTCAACGCCACAGTGCCGACGCGCTTGTCGACCGCCGTGCTCGAGCCGGTCGCGGTCGAGGAACGCTTCGAATGGTTTCACGAGCATTCGCCGGATCGGCATCCGCTCTGGGTTGCCGAACTTGACGGCGCGATCGCCGGCTGGCTGAGCTTCCACTCGTTCATCACGCGCTGCGCGTATCGTGGAACGGCCGAGCTCAGCGTCTACATTCACGAACGATTCCGGCGGCGCGGCGTCGCGCGCGCGCTGCTCGAGCGCGCTATCGGTGAAAGTCCGCGCCTCGAAATCACCGCGTTAACCGGTCTGATCATGGGGCACAACACGGCGAGTCTGCGGCTCTTCGAGCGGTTTGGATTTGAGCGCTGGGGCGTGTTGCCGGGGGTGGCGCGGCTCGACGGAGTGGAGCGGGACATTGTGATTGTCGGTCGCCACATCTCTCCGGCCTAACGACGCGCCGGAGCTCACGCGCCACCATCACCGACGCGGTCAGCCTGAGCCGCGGAGACGGCGAAGGACCTCACGCCTTGGCACAGCGTTTTGCGCATCCGACGACGAATAGAAGAGCACTCGCGTGGCTTCTTTCCTATCGGACCGCAACACACACACGACTTTGCGTGAGGTCCTTCGCCGTCTTCGCGGCTCAGGATGACCGCGGGGAGTGGCCGGCGCGGGAGGAGGACTAATCCTCGTCACCGATGACGAGATGGATCACGCCCGCTGGGTTCGAGATCCAGAAACCATCGAAGTCTTCGCGCAGCTGCTCGACCTCATCGCGGCGGGGCACGCCGTTGATCTTCAGATACGAAGCAGCGGCTTCGGTGTCGTTTGTCTCGATCTCAAGCCAGATGTCGGGCTGGCTGAGATTCGGCACGAGATCGATCCAGAGGCGGTTCGGGCCGAACTGGAAGATGCAGCCGTCCTGCTCCTCTTCGATCAGCGGCAATCCGAGCGTGTCGCGATAGAAGGCGACGGTCGCCTCGTAAGTGTGAGCCGGGCACTTGATCGCGATATTTGGGCCGCCGGAAAATTGCGGGCCATTGACGTTGGCGACCATGAGAGCCGGATGCGCGGGACGCTCTAGAGCTGCGTCAGGATCTTCTTCGCGATTTCTTTCGCCTTGTTCAGCGCCATCATCTCGTCCTCCAGCCCGGCGATGCCGATCGTGATGAGAGCGTTGCCTTTCGCGACGTAGACCATCATCACCTTCTCGTCCGGTCCGCTCGCCTGCCCAGTGCCCTTGATGTAGCCGGCGCGATCGCCCAGGCCGCTGATGCTCTCGATCTTGCCATTGCCGCCGCTCAACATTTCGAACTGCTTCTTGGCGTCGAGCTTGCCAGCGGCTGCCTGGTGCACGCGCAGCACGAGCGATTTGCCCGGCTTTTCCGAGTAGTAATTGCAGCGCGAGTAATAGCCGTCCGCTCCATCGCCATTCCGCGGCTGCGGCTCTTTGACGACCTCGCCGAGCGCGGCTTCCGCGTCGGCCTTGGTGATGACGGCCGCAACGTCGACCTGCTTTCCGGGTGCAACTGCACTGTGGGCGCTCATGCAGATGACGAGCGACAGCGCAGGCGCGGCGATGGCTGGCAGCAATCTCATCGCTCTACCCGCCGGCCGCGCCTTCACCGCCCGGCTCTGTCATTCCGGCCGGGTCGAGGGCCGCGTTTAGTTCAGCTTCCGGCAAGACCTTGGCCTCGCGGCAAAGCTCGCGCACCGTGCGCCCAGTCTTCGCGCTCTCCTTCGCGATCTCAGCCGCGCGATCATAGCCGATCTTCGGCGCCAGGCTCGTGACCATGGACATCGATAGTTCGACCAGTTCGCGGCACCGCTCCTCGTTGGCTACGATGCCGTGGACGGCTTTCTCCGAGAGAACGTCGGTGACATTGGCGAGCAGGCGGATGCTCTCGAGGAGGTTGTGCGCCATGACGGGCATCATGACGTTGAGCTCAAAGTTGCCGTTCGCGCCTGCCCAGGTGATGCAGGCATCGTTGCCGATCACCTGTGAGCAAACCATCATGGTCGACTCGGAGATCACCGGGTTCACCTTGCCCGGCATGATCGAGCTGCCGGGCTGCGTGGCCGGGAGTTGAATCTCGCCAATGCCGCAGCGCGGGCCGCTGCCCAGCCAGCGAATGTCGTTCGCGATCTTGAACAGGCTCACCGCGACCGTCTTCAGGTGGCCGCTCGCTTCGACGACGGCGTCCTTTGCGCCTTGCGCTTCGAAGTGGTTCTTGGCCTCGCGGAACTCGATCCCGGTGCGTTGATGCAGATGGCGCATCACCTTTCCCGGGAAATCCTGATGGCGGTTCAACCCCGTCCCGACGGCTGTGCCGCCAAGCGCGAGCTCCTGTAGAACGCTGATCGCTCTCTCCGCCCGCTCACGTGCATACGCGATCTGCTGCGCGTAGCCGCCGAAGCCCTGGCCGAGGCGAACCGGCGTGGCATCCATCAGGTGCGTGCGGCCGATCTTGATGATGTCCCAGAATTCTTTGGCTTTCGCTTCCAGGTGCGTCTGCAGGCGCTCGAGCGCCGGGAGCAGATGATTGCGCAGCTCCTCCGCGCCGCTGATGTGAATGGCCGATGGGATCACGTCGTTGCTCGACTGTCCCATGTTGACGTGGTCGTTCGGGTGCACTGGATCGCGCGCGCCGATCCCCTTCCCCGCGAGTTGGCACGAACGATTTGAGATCACCTCGTTCGCGTTCGTGTTCGTGCTCGTGCCGGAGCCGGTCTGGAAGATATCGAGCGGGAAATGCTCGTCGTGTTTCCCTTCCAGCACCTCCTCGGCGGCCTGCACGATAAGCGCGCAGCGGTGCGCATCGAGCAACCCGAGATCGTGATTGGCCTGGGCGGCGGCCCATTTGATCAGCCCAAGGGAGCGGATAAAGGGACGCGAAAACCGATAACCGCTAACGGGAAAATTCAGCACCGCCCGCTGAGTCGAGGCGCCATACAACGCCGACTCCGGGACGAGCATCTCGCCCATCGAGTCTTTTTCGGTGCGGGACGCGCCGTGCGTCATCGACTTGCCGAGGCGTGCGCGCGCTGCGTGGCCGGGCGGCTATGGCCGTTCCGGCGGTCGGACTTATGGAACACCGTGATGAACATCGGCGGGATATTTTGCAGGAAATACTCGGACTCCGCGTGCTCGAACAACGTCGCGTGCTGTCGCAGCTCATTCGTCACCTGGTAGATGATGAAGTCGCCGCCCGGAGCGAGCGATTCGTAAGTCTTCTCCAGCAGCGCCCGCTTTTTCTCGATCTCCAGGATGCTGAATGGGATGCCGGAGACGATGTAATCGCACGCGTCGATGCCGAGGCGATCCAAGTGGTTCGGCAGGTCGGCGGCGTTGCCATTCACGACATGCACGCGTGGATCATTTGCAAACTGCCGCTCGAGATCGCGCGATAGTTCGGGGTCCAGCTCGAAAAGGATCAACTTCGAGTCGGCGCTCATCCGGCGGGCGATCTCGCGCGTGTGCACCCCTTCGCCGGGTCCATACTCGGCGATGACGCGCGGCTCAGAAAAATCCATCTTGCTCGAGACCCGCTCGACCATCGCTTTCGAGCTGGGGATGATCGAAGCGACCTGGAACGGTCGTTGCAGGAATCGCTTGAGGAACAGGACGCTCATGAAGGTGGGATAGATAACTGCTGCTCCCTCAATAGTCCAGCCATGATGTCGGAGCCGCTGAGGGTGGAGACCGCTGACATGATTCGCGCAACAGTCGGCTGCCGAGTGCTTTTTCTTTCAGATCTTCAGCTCCTGCCCCGACTAAAGGATTGACATTGATTCTGAAATTTATAATGGTGCCCATCGAAAAGGCTTGCGCCCGTAAGCGTGAGTTGCTGAATTTCTTCCCCATGCACAACCTCTTGACGGTCAAGGAAACGGCCAAGTATCTCCGGATCCCGTTGCCGACTGTCTATTATCTTGTGCAGCGCGGGCAGCTCCCGGCGATCCAGATCGGTGGCCGCTGGCGGATCAAGAAATCGTCGCTCGATAAGGACATTCTCAAGGAAGACAAGTCCGGCCAGCCGACCGTGCTGGTGGTCGATGACGACGAGAGCCTGCAGAGCTTGTTCAAGATTTTCCTGAAGAAGATCGGCTTTAGCCGCGTGGTGGTCGGGACGGTGAAGGAAGCGCTTGCCGCGCTCGAGAAGCAGAAGTTCGATCTCTTGTTTCTCGATCTGAAACTGCCGGACGGCCCGGCGGACGACGTCTACGACGCGGCGAAGGAAGTCGACCCCGAGCTGCCGATCATCGTCATCACCGGTTATCCCGACAGCGAGATGCTCGATCGCATTCTGGCCAAGGGCCCAATCACGGTGCTGAAGAAGCCGCTTCAAGTCGAGCAGCTGCAGCAGACCGTGCGCATCCTTGGTCACAAGGACGCGGCGAAGCTCGCCGCGTAGCCATTCGGCTGACGCACTGCTTCTACCCGAGCGCCGCGAACTACGACGCGGTCATCCTGAGCCGCGCAGACGGCGAAGGACCTCACGCCGATCAACTGCGTGTTCGCCACTCACGGCTGCACTACGCATCCAGGGCGATGCTTCGTCACTGCCGCCGCCACACTGACGAGCCACGGCAGCTCGGCTCTCAGCGCACCTCTACTCGAATCGGGAGCACGTGATTGATCATGTACGTGCCGTATTCCGCGATCCGATGCGGCGGCTGGATCCGCCCGGCTGAATCAGTCGCTCGCGCCATCAGCTGGTAAGTGCCCCGGTCGGCCGGAGCGGTCCAGTCGAGTTCCCAAAAGCGCCATGCGTTCTTCACCGGCTCGCCTAAAAGCGTGGCCGCTTTCCACGTCGCTCCAGCATCCGTGCTGACCTCGACGATCGCGACGTCATCCTCTCCGCCCCATGCGGCGCCGTGTACACGATACTCCTGACCTGCGGCGACGACTTCCCCCATGTGCGGCCGCGCGATCTGCGCCTTCACTCGCATCTCCGCCAGCGGCACGAGTGTCGGCATTCCATCCCGCTCTTCCCAGTAGGTGTAATCGATCGACTGGTAGTAGCCATTGAACGGCTGCGTCGTGACCACGATCCGCTGCAGCCATTTCACCGACGCCATTCCAAACCAACCGGGCACCACCGCGCGGAGCGGGAAGCCATGCTCCGGCGTCAGTGGCTCCCCATTCATTTCGAATGCAAGCAGCACGTCCCTGCTCGCCTTCTCCATCGGCAGACCGCGCGCGTAGTTGATGTCGTTAGGTGGCCGCGGCGGTTCCTTGATCGCTCCGCGATCGGCGCCTTCGAGCACCACCTCCTGCGCGTCCGTGCGTAGCCCAGCGTGTGCGAGCACATCGCGGAGCAATACGCCGGTCCACTCCGCATTGCCCACCGCACCGATGTCCCACGCCACACCTTTCACCTTCGGCTCGAGGTGCGAGCGCCCATTGCCGGCGCATTCCATCGTCGCAGCGATGGTGTGTCTCGGCATGGCACGCAGCTGGTCGAGTGTGAACTCGACCGGCGCACTCACCGCACCTTCGATGCGCAGCTTCCAGCCGGTGGGATCGATCGTCGGCACCGGGAAGTGGCAGCGCACATAGAACTTCTCGTTGGGCGTCACGAACTCGCGCAGGCTCGCGAATGGCATCTCGAGGTTGACCGGCTCTTCCGAGCGGCTGATGAGGCGGTCTTCGACGATCGTGTCCATGTCAGTTGAGTTCATTTTGTTTCGAGAAATGGAATCAGCACGCGAGTCACCGCGACTTGTCCGCCGGTGGCACATCGGCGCGGTACTGCCGCTGCAGGAGCAAGCCCCAGGTTCTGTTATAGGGGTGCACTTTGTCAGCTCTCCGCCTGCTGCTGCTAGCAACGGGCCGCCCTTCATTAGCCCACCGGAAGATCGACCCGTCGAGGTTCGCGACGTTTACGTAGCCCGCATCAATGAGCTTTTTTGCGAAACCGCCCGAGCGATAGCCAACCGAGCAATACGTCACGATCGGCTGTCCTTTGAGGTCGCCAACTACCGAAGCAGGAGCAGTGGGCTCGACGTGCTTCGCGCCTGCGAGATGGCTGACATCGAACTCCGCCCTCGTCCGCACGTCCAGTAGCAGCGGTGCCGGCCGATCCGAAGCCTTCAGCCACGCGGCCAGCTCCGCGGTCGTGATCCGCCGCACATCCGGAAACTCGCTCCGGATCTTTGCGTTCACCAGCGCCCAGCCGAAAGCATGGCTGCGAGCCGCCGACGCACCCAAGAGCGCGAAGGTGAGGAGGCATGCGGTTCGTAATCTCACGCGAGGAAGGCGGCGATCCGCCACGCCCGGACCTTACCGCCGCCGCCGCCGCTCGTCACGCGGCGATCCGCTTGCCAAGCAAACAGCAGCGGCGATAATCGGGGACTCCGCGCGGTTAGCTCAGTGGTAGAGCACCTCCCTGACACGGAGGGGGTCAGAGGTTCGAAACCTCTACCGCGCACCATCCACAGCTGACGCCGGTGCATACCGCCGGCTCGTCGAGATCTCAGCACTCCACATGATGAAAACACCGTCCTCCCTGATTGCAGCTTTGCTCGTCGCGGTAGTGCCCCTCGCGCACGGCCAGGATGATGATGCTTCTCCCGCTCCCGACCTCAACCTGCGCGCCACCGACCCCGTAGGGCGCAGCGAGCCTTCCGTCGTGGTGCCTTCGGAACGCTCCCGGTCCAATTATCCGAAACCGGGCACGCCGCTCTCGACGCCGCGGCCTTCGCCTTCTCCGGCAGCGGCATCGGCGACGGCGACACCGGCGAGTTCGCCCGCACGCGCACGGACTTCGCCGTCACCCACTCCAGCAAAAGCCAGTTCGCCCGCGGCTGCGGCCACACCCGCACCGGCCGCCGCGACCGGCGGCAAAACGAATGTCGCCGCCACCATTCGCGAACTCGAGAGCCGCTGGGCTGCGTCTATCGCCGCCAAGGACGCGACGATTCCGCAGCAGCTCGTGGCTGCTGATTACATCGGCGTGAACTCAGCCGGCCGCGTCGTCAACAAAGCCACGCTCGTCGGAGAGATGAAGCGCGACAAAAACACCTACGACTCGGCGGTGAACTCGGGTGTCACTGTCCGGGTGCACGGCAACGCGGCCGTCGCAGTCGGCACCACCAAGCAGGCCGGCAAAGACTCCACCGGCAAGGCGTTCAACTACACTTACCGCTGGACCGATACGTGGGCGGAGCGCAACGGCCAATGGCAGTGCGTCGCCTCGCAGTCATTTGTGGTGACAAGGTAGAAACGCGCGCGATAGCGTCGCATCGATATGTCGATGCATCCGATGCCACCCATGGGCAACGCTGCGCCCCCTCCGCCGCCGCGCAGTTGGTGGTCGCGCAATTGGAAGTGGTTCGTGCCGACCGGGTGTCTCACCATGGTCGCACTCATTGTCGCTTTCATTGCCGCGATCGTGCTGGTCGTATTCGGCGCAATGAAATCGTCGGACGCCTACAAGACAGCGGTCGCACAAGCCAGCGCACACCCGGAAGTGATCGCAGCGCTGGGGACGCCGATCGAGGAAGGCATGTTCGTCTCCGGCAAGACGAACGTCGACGGCTCGACCGGCGAGGCGGACCTGACGATTCCAATTAGCGGACCGAAGGGGAAGGCGAAGATCTACGCCGTCGCGACGAGGACCGCAGGGCGTTGGAAATACAGCACGCTCGAGGTCGAAATCTTCGGTCGGGTGGAGCGCATCGATCTGCTCGCCAGCGCGGAAGCGGAAAACGTCGAACGTTAGGGCGGCGGGCGGTTGGAGCGTTGCCGCGCGTCGAATTCGATCCACTACTGCACGTTGTACACTTCCACGAGCGCGACGCCGGTGGTGTCGTTCTTTCCGCGAACCACTGCGGTGTAGTTGCCGGGCGACAACGCCACGACAATAGCCGATTCAGACGGCTCGCGCGGTGCAATGCCGGCCGCTTCGATCTCGGTTTGCTGCGAGTCCCTCCAGTCGTCGTTCGCACGCAGCTCCGTTCCGTTGGCATCGACGAGCTGCAGCGTGGGGTCTTGTAAAGTTCCCTGCACGCCGGCTGCGCCTAACGAGGGGCCGATCGCACGCAGCACCACGGTCGTTGTTCCGCCGTCACCTGCGCCGGCCACGATGAAGCCGCCGATGAGCACATCATCCGCTCTCCCCACCAGTCCGCGCGTGCTGATGTTTGCAAGCTCGGATCGCACCTGCCGGTCGAGGTCGTACAACTCCACCAACGCGACGCCTGTCGCGTCGCTGAAGCCCCGCACAATCGCGGTGTAGCTGCCAGGCTGAAGGGTGGCGAAGATCGCCGACTCCAGGTCTGCCGCGGGCGCGAGGCCACTCGCCTCGAGGTCCGAGCGCTGGTCTGCGGTGATGACGCCGCCGAGCTGCGTCGTGCGCCAGTCGTCATTGCGTCCGATGAGCGTGCCGGACCCGGCGTATAGTTCGAGGCTGGGATCGGCCAGCGCGCCGGGCACGCCTGCGTTGCCGAGCGATGGGCCGATCGCGCGCAGGACCACGCGCTTCGGTTCGTCCCCTGTGATGATCATGCCGCCGATCAGCACCGTTCCGCCGCTGCCTACCTTTGCGCGGGTGGAGACGTTCACGAGGGATTCGGCCGATTTGATCGTCAGGTAGAGCGTCGCCGACGCGGTGCCCTGGGCTCCGGTGGCGCTCACCGTCAGTTCGAACGCTCCACTCTCTGCCGGGGTGCCGGAAATCACACCTGTCGCTGCGGAGATCGTGAGCCCCGCCGGCAATCCAGTCGCGCCGTATGAGGTTGGCTGGTGATTGCCGACGATCTGATAGGAGAACGGCTGGCTCTCGTGCCCGTAGACAAAGCGTCCACTCGTGATCGCGGCCGGAGCTTCGTACCAGATCGTCCCTCTCAGCGCCGGCGGCGCGCCTTCAGAGTGCTGCTCAAACGTTGCGCGGAAGCTCTGCAGGGCGCCGGCGTCGTCGTAGGTAAGTTCATGGATCTCGAACCAGCCAGTGGAACGCCCTGGCGAGCGACCGTTGCCGCGCACGGATAATCTCGGAGCACTCGAGGTGTAGCCGCTTCCCGCATTGTCGTATCTGCCCACCGCCAGCTGCGATCCTGAGGGCGCCGCAAAATCCAGCGACCACTCCTCCAGGCTGCCGTTGCGGAAGTGGAACATCGCTCCTCCGACTCCGCTGCTGCCGGAGAACCGGCCGTCACTCGGCTGGAAGAAACGCGTCTTACCAGCGCCGACATAATCGCCCGGGTCACTGAGCAGGAGCAGGGCGTTGTAGCGGCCGGTGGAACGGCCCGGAGGGTCGATCACCAGGAGCAGCGTTGCCGTGGCCGAGCCGTGAGGCGCACTCGCGCTCAAAGCGACTGCAAACTCGCCGTGCACCGTCGGCGAACCTGAGATCAACCCGCTCGCGGCATCCACGGAAAGGCCAGCCGGAAGGCCCTGCGCGCTGTAGCTGGCCGTCGCAATCGAGGTGCGGATCTGATACCTGAATGGCTGGCCTTGTGTTCCGCGGGCGCGTCGTTCACTTGAGATGTGATAAGCCGGCGGCATTGCTTCGGTCGCGTTGACGAGCACTTCCCCGGTGACCGGTTCCCCCGTTTTCGTGCAGTTGTAAGTGTA
>CADCTA010000122.1 GCA_902805675.1 uncultured Chthoniobacterales bacterium
TTCCCTACACGACGCTCTTCCGATCTTCACGGTGGCGCTTTCACAAGGCACCTTCGCGCAGAAGAGCTCGCCAAGAGCTGCGAAAGACGCAAAGGCTGCTGCGATTCCGACGGTCCTCGAGCCGAACCGCTCGCCGCTCGTCACGTTCCGCATCCTGTTCATGACAGGCTCGGCGAGCGATCCGGCGGGCCAGGAAGGCGTCGCCGCATTGACGGCTGCGATGCTGGCGAAAGGCGGCTCACGCGCGCTCGCCTACAAAGACATCACCGAAGCGATGTATCCCATCGCGACATCATTCAACGCCCAGACGGACAAGGAGATGACCGTCTTCACCGGCTCCACGCACATCGACAATCTGGCGACCTACTACGGCCTCATCAGCCAGATGTTGCTCGATCCCGGGTTCCGCGAGGATGACTTCGCACGGTTGAAGAAGGAAGCGATCAACTTCCTCAAGATCACGCTGCGCGAAGCGAACGAAGAAGAGCTCGGCAAGGAAGAGCTCTACAACACGATCTACGCCGGCCATCCCTACGGCCACCACAATGCCGGGCGCGTGAGCGTGCTCGAGAAGCTCACGCTCGAAAACGTACGCGAGTTCTACAAGAACAACTACACGCAGGCGAACCTGGTGATCGGCCTCGCCGGCGGCTACGCGAGCGACACGCCGCAGAAATTGCAGACCGACTTCGCGAAGCTGCCGGCTGGTAAAGCTGCGCAGACGAAGTTCGCCACGCCGAAACTAAAGCCCGGCATGGCGATCAAAATCCTACAGCGCCAGACGCGCTCGACCGGCATCTCGTTAGGCTTTCCGATCGGCGTCACGCGGGCGGACAAGGATTGGCCGGCGCTCGCCGTCATCGCCTCGTACCTCGGCCAGCATCGCTCGTCGAACTCGCACCTCTACAAGCGCCTCCGCGAAGCGCGCGGCCTGAACTACGGCGACTACTCCTACATCGAGTATTTCCCGCGCGGCATGTTCCAATTCCAGCCGGATCCAAACCTCGGACGCCAGCAGCAAATCTTCCAGATTTGGATCCGCCCCGTGCCACCGGAGAACGGCCACTTCGCACTTCGCGCCACGCTTTACGAGTACGACAAGCTCCTCCGCGAAGGCATTCCGCCGAACGAATTTGAAGCCACGCGCGAGTTCCTCTCGAAGTTCGTCAACATCCTCACTGGCACGCAGGACGCGCACCTCGGCTACGCACTGGACAGCCGCTATTTCAAGATGGGCGACTTCAGCAGCATGATGCGCGAGCGCCTTGCGAAGCTCACGCTCGAGGAGGTAAACGCCGCGCTTCGCAAGCACCTGAAGTCCGAAAGCATGCGCATCGTGATGGTCACCGGTGACGCCGAAGGTTTGCGGAAGTCGATCCTCGAGAACACGCCATCGCCGATCACCTACAACTCGCCGAAGCCGCCGGAGCTCCTCGAAGAGGACAAGATCATCCAGGATTACAAGATCACGGTGAAACCGGAAGACGTCACGGTGGCGCCGGTAGCGCAGGCCTTCGAATAACACCCGCCTCCTCACGCGGGTCATCCCGAGCCAGCGAAGACGGCGAGGGACCTCACGCGAACACGCTGGTTATGCCGACGGCGAGAGGAACCACGATCCAACGCTTTCCCCCATCGCACGCGAGCAGCATGCAGAAAGCGTCGCGGGTGCGTGAGGTCCTTCGGCGTCTTCGCTGCCTCAGGATGACCCGCGGCGTGCGCGCATTGTGGTCCTGAAAAGCCGCGTAGCTTGCGCGCGTGCCGCATTCGCGTAACGAAACAGCGGAATCCACTCCTCGCCCTCGAAACGATCATCAAACGCCATGGACAACGAAAAACGTGAAGCAATCCTCGTCGAACTAAAGCGCGCCTACGCGGGCGAGCTCGAGACGGTGCAGAACTACCTCGCCAACTCCGTCGATCTCGACGGCGTTCGCGCCGAGGAGATCAAGAAATCGCTCGCGGCCGACATCCAGGAAGAGCTCGGCCACGCCAACATGCTGGCCAAGCGCATCAAGGTGCTTGGCGGCCGCGTGCCCGGCTCCATGGAGCTCCCGCGTGAGCAGACCTACATGCAGCCGCCGCAGGATTCGACTGATCTCATCAGCGTGATCAAAGGCGTCATCGCGGCCGAAGACTCCGCCATCGAAGGTTACGAACGCATCATCAAATTGTGCGATCAGGATGATCCCGTCACCCAAGACCTCGCGGTCACGCTGCTCGGCGACGAGCAGGAGCATCGCCGCGCGTTCGTCGGTTACCTGACAGAGTTCGAGCGTAAACAAAGCTAGCGCGGACGCACGCGGAACGCGCTCACCTTCTCTGCCGATTCGTTCTGCGCCATCTCGGCTAACGAGAAGATTGACCGCTGCTTAGCACGGAATACGCTCCTCATTATGGAGCGCGGCAACCCGCGTACGATGGAGGCAGTGGATCGGATGTTAGGCCAGCAAAATACGCTCCGCTCTGCGCGCATCGGCTCGCTTGTCGCGACCGGCGTCACGATCGCTACGAGCAGCGTCGTCATCGCCGGCTGGGCGCTCGAGCTGACCGCGCTCAGGCGCTTCGTTCCCGGGTTCGTTTCGATGAACCCGGTGACCGCCTGCTGTCTCGTCGCGGCCGGAATTTCGCTCCTGCTGCTGCGCGACAGTGAACCGAGTAAAGCGCGCAAACGCCTGGGCCAGCTGCTCGCGGCCGCCGTCGCAGTTGTCGGCATCGCGAAGCTTCTGGCGCTTGCGACGGGCACGCCATTGCCGCTCGACCAATGGCTTTTCACTGCACAGCTAAGTGATCCCAGCGAGCCGCCTAGCCGGATGGCGCTGCGTGCCGCCATCAGCCTCGTGCTCGCCGGCTCTGCGTTACTCCTGCTGGATTTTCAGACGCGGCGCGGCCGGCGGCCGACGGAATTCCTCGCTACGATCGTCGCGATCATCGCCGCGCTGGCGTTGTTCGCGTATTGCTACGGCCTCTTCGTTTACTACAAGACGCCGGATTTTGTGCCGATGTCTTTCCCGGGCTCGATCGCGTTTCTCTCGCTGGCTTTCGGCATCCTGCTCGCCCGGCCTGATCGCGGCGCGATGGCTTTCGTGACCAGCGATACGACGGGCGGATTTCTCGCCCGCCTGCTGCTGCCGCTTGGATTGCTATTACCGATCTTGCTCGGCGCGCTGCGCATCGGCGGCGAGAACGCCGGCTGGTACTCCACTCGCATCGGCGTCGGCCTTTTCGCAACGGGGTTCATCATCCTGTTTCTCGCGACTGTCTGGTGGACAGCGCGGCTCCTGTTTCGCTCCGACACGGAACGCAAGCAGGCCGAAGAACACGTGCGGCAGATGAACGCCGAACTCGAGCAGCGCGTCGCCGATCGCACAGCGGAGCTGAGCCGCGTGAACACAGAGCTGCGCCAGGCGAACCGCGCGAAAGATGAGTTCCTCGCCGCGCTCTCGCACGAGCTGCGCACCCCGCTTACGCCGGTGCTGATGTCCGCGGCCATGATGGAAGGCGACCCGACGCTCGATCCGCAGCAGCGCGAGCAGCTCGCCATGATGCGGCGCAATATCGAGCTCGAGGCGCGCCTGATCGACGACCTTCTCGACCTGACCCGCATCACGCGCGGCGAGTTGAGACTGCACCGCACGGCGGCCGACATTCACTCTCTCATCGACCACAGCCACCAGATGGTGCGCAGCGATGCGCGCGAGAAAGGTGTCGCGGTGCAGCTACAGCTCGCGGCGCGCGATCACATGTCCGTCGGAGACGCTGCGCGGCTTCATCAGGTGCTTTGGAACATGCTGCGGAACGCGATCAAGTTCACGCCCGCAGGCGGCGAGGTGGTCGTCCGCACCACGAACTGCGCGGACGATCGCATTTGCATCGAAGTCTGCGACACCGGCGCAGGGATCGACCCGGCTTTTCTGCCCTCAATCTTCGAGCCTTTTACGCAGGGAGACCGGCGATCTGCCGGAGCTACGAGCGGGCTTGGGTTGGGCTTGTCGATCGCTAAAACCGTGGTCGAAATGCACGGCGGCACGATCGCCGCGCAGAGCGAAGGCGTCGGCAAGGGCGCTACGTTTACCGTCGAACTGGTCACCCACAGCTCGGTCACGGCGGCATCGTCTGCGCCAGCGGCACCGTCGGCCTCGCTCCGCAGGTACCACCTGCTCGTCGTCGAGGATCATCAGCCGACACGTGAAGTGCTCGAGCGGCTCCTGCGCAAACAAGGTCACCTCGTCGAGAGTGCGAGCAGCGTGGAAGCGGCCTTGGCGCTGGCGGCTGCCGGTCACTTCGACCTTGTCATTAGCGACATCGGCTTACCGGACGGCAACGGCGTCGAGCTGATGGTGCAGCTCACGCGCAACTACGGGCTGCGCGGCATCGCGCTGAGCGGCTACGGGATGAACGAAGACCTCGCGCGCACCACGGACGCGGGTTTCCTCGCTCACCTGGTCAAGCCGATCGACTTCGAGCGCCTCAATCAGGTGATCGAGAAAGTCGGCGAAGCCGCCTAACGAGCTTGCCGTAGATCGGTGCGGCGCCGGCATGCGCCGAGGCGTCTGCTTGCGCGCCGCTGTCGGAGCAGTTACGAAGACAACGCACATCAACGCAGAAAGAGACTACAGATTATGCCAGCACGAATCGGAACAGCAGCTTGGGACGGAACACTCAAAGAAGGCAGCGGCACGATGAAGCTCGGGAGCGGCGCGTATGAAGGCCCCTACTCGTTCAAGTCGCGGTTCGAGGAAGGCACCGGCACGAATCCGGAGGAGCTGATCGGCGCGGCGCTGGCCGGTTGTTTCTCGATGGCACTGTCGGCAAATCTCGAGAAAGCAGGCCACCCCGCCACCCACGTCGAGACGAAGGCAAACGTGAAACTCGAGATGGTCGACGGAAAACCGACGATCACCACGATCGAGCTGCAGAACGAAGCGACGGTGCCGGGAGTCGACGAGCAGACGTTTCAGCAGCAAGCCGAGGCGACGAAAGCCGGCTGCCCGGTGTCGCGCGCGCTGACCGGGACGAACATCACCCTGCAAGCGAAGCTGCTGCAGAGCTGAGCGCCGGACCCGCCTTCAGCCGGCGCCGTTTAGTTTCACGGCGCGACGGCTGGAGCCGGCCGTAGTTCGGGCTCGAACGCGACCGCATTTGGAAAGCGCCGTCCCAGCGATCTGCCTCGGGCTGTTCTCAGCCGTCACGCTCGCGGCCGCGAACATGTCGGTGAAGATGGGCACCGATGTGCTCGTCGGACGCGCGATTCTCTCGAGTTCCGCGGCCCTGATGACGCTGCCGGCGACCTTCTTCGTTGCCGCGCCGGATGCACCGACATGGGCGGCGCTCGCCGTCTCGATGCCGGCGCACTTCTTTTACCAGATCTGCCTGGTGAAGGCGCTGCAGCGCGGCGACCTTTCGCTCGTCTTTCCGGTCATGCGCGGCGCGGCGCCGCTGCTGACGGCATTCGCGGCCTTGCTCTTCCTGCGTGAAAGGCTGACGCCACTTGCGTGGATCGGACTGTTTTGCGCCTCGGCGGCGGTGCTGGTCTTTGCGCTGCCGCCACGCGGCACCAGGTTGCGTGATCATCCTGATCGCGCGGCGCTGCTTTGGTCGCTCGGCACCGCGCTCGGCATCTCGCTCTATAACGTCGCCGACGCACGCGGTGTGCGCCTCGCACCGAACCCGTTCACATACATCGTCTGGCTGTTCCTGTTCGACGCGGTCGCAATCACCACGCTCGCGGTGATCGTTCGGCGCGACATCCTCGTACGCGCTGTCGCGATGAAGTGGCGCTACGGCGCGGCCGCAGGCGCACTCTCGATCTTGTCGTTCGGCGCCGCGCTGTATGCCTTCGATCTCATGGAGACTGCGAAGGTCTCGGCGCTGCGGGAGACCGCCGTCGTGTTCGCCGCACTCATGGGCACCGTTTTCCTCGACGAAAGGTTCGGGCGTCGCCGGATTCTTGCCGCCGCTGCGCTGGCGGCCGGACTCGTGCTGATGCAATTCGGTGACTGAGTGCGTCGACACCTTGGTCGGCGGTTCTTCGGGCAACCTGCGACTTCCGCCGAGACTGGCGCTTCTTACGTCTTACTGATGTCGGCTGCGCGAATCCTCTTCGAGGGGCAGCGCGTGCGGAAAAACGCGAGCTTAGCGAAGGCACAACGATATGAGCATGACACTGAAGGCACAGGAGTTCGACGCCGCTGAGATTATGGGTGGCTTGTACGGTGACGGCATCATCGGCCGCAAAGGAGTTTTTGAGCGCGACTGGATCAGCGCGCTCGGCGACGATATCCGTGAGCTCTATGCCGACGCGTTGCAACGGCCCGGCGGCGCAGTCGGCCGCGGGCCGAAGCGGCACTACGTCGAGATTCATCCACAGGGCATTCGCGGCTTCGTCGATCTCGCGACCAATCCATGGATCGTCGCCGTCTCGCAGGCAGTGCTCGGGCCGGATTACAAGATCGTCGAGATTGGATTCGATGTTCCTAATCCCGGCGCGATGGCTCAGCCATGGCATCGCGACTTTCCCGCGCCGGACGCGACCGTCACCGGCCGCCGTCTGAACTCGCTCGCGTTTAACATCACCACGGTCGACGTCGTCGAAGAGATGGGGCCGTTCGAGATTGCACCCGGCACGCAGTGGGACCTCCCGACCGATTTCGAGCACGAGATGTTTCCGCCGCGCTCGTTCTACCCGCGCTACGAAGCGCGCGCTCAGCAGAAGATGCCCAAGATGGGCGACGCCTCCGCGCGCTCGGCGCTGACGATCCATCGCGGCACGCCGAACCGCTCGAACACGTCGCGCCCGGTCCTCGTCCTCGGCGTGGATGCGCCGGACGGACGCAATGCCGAACGCCACGATTTCCAGATCACGCGCCGGTTCTACGACACGCTACCGGAAGATCTGCGCGGCCATCTGACGTGCCGGCTGGTCGACGAGCTGGAGCCGATCGTGCAAGGCCACACGATCGAAGGCCTGATGATGGGCGAGGCGTAGAACAAGACCCGCCGACGCTTTCCGCGCCTGTCGACCGCCGACGAACATCGCGCTGAACGCGAACGTCGCCTGACGAACTAGACAGGATTCACAGGATTTGAGGGATTAACGGGATTCCGGCAAAACGCCAATCCTGTGAATCCGATCAATCCTGTTAATCCTGTCTAGTTTACTTCCCGAGCTCGTAGAGATACTCGACGAACGACATCACCGCGCCGTCGTATCCCTCGATCTTCGGGTTAGTCGACTCGATGAGGTAATACTCGTCCGGCGCATGTGCGCCGCTCCCGTGGCCGAGACCGAAGTGCCCGGCGGCGAGCTTGAGCGGCTCGCCGGTGAAGATGTAGCCGGGATACGAACCGGCGTTGCGCGGCCAGAGCAGCGGATTGATCCCGTGGCGTTTCAGCGCCGCTACTTGCGCCTGGATCAGCGGGGAATCTTTCGACGTGCTCGTCGGGTCGTAGCCGCCGCTCACGTTCACCTCGATGTCGCCGAAGCCCTTCTTCGCCAGGTGCGCCTTCAGGGCCGCGACGGCGTCGTCCTTCTTCATGTCCGGCACGAGCCGCATGTCGATCTTCGCCGCCGCGCGATGCGGCAGGATCGTCATGCCGCCGGGACCTGTGTAGCCGGCGACGAGGCCTTCGATGTTCACCGTCGGCTGCGATTGCAGCCGCTCCATCGCCTGCTGCATCGGCAAGTTATCGATCCACTGCTTCGTGCTCAGCTGCTCCTTCATCTTCGCTTCGTCGCGCACCTTGGCCACGGTCGCGATCATCTCCTTCTCGTCCGCGCTGAGCGTGCGCGGCTTCGGATAGTTCTCGATCGTGATCGTGTTGCCGTCGTCGGAAACCAGCGTGTCGAGCGCCTTGATCAGGTGCCACGACGGGCTGTCGATCATCGCCTTGAGCGACGAATGCACCGTCTTCGCCGGGCCGCGCCCCCACTTCTCGCCGCTCGCCACCAGCTCCAGCTCGACCACGCCCTTCGATCCGAGATTGATCGTCACCACGCCGTCGGGTCCCTGCATCGTTGACGGCATGAACACGCCCACGCATTTCTCGAGCGCCGCTTTCACCTCCGGCTTGAGCACGAGGTCCGCGATGTTCGGCGAGCCAATCTCCTCCTCGCCCTCAGCCACCAGCACCAGGTTCACCGGCATCTTCTTGCCCGCGCCCTTGATCGCATGCAGCGCCGCGAGCAGCGCCGACTGCGGGCCCTTCTGGTTCACCGCCGCGCGTCCCACCATCACCTTGCCGAAGCCCGGCTTGTCGACCATCGCGGCACTGAGCGGATGGCCCGTCTTCCACTCCGCCTCATCGAACTGCTTCACGTCATACATGAAGTAGAGCCCCACCGTCTTGGCCGCGCCGGCATCGAGCATCGCAAACACGCCAGGCTTGCCCTTCGTCTGCACAACCTCGACGCGCTGGAAACCCGCATCCTTGGCCAGCTGCGCCATGTGCTCGGCGCCCTCGGGGAAACCGCGATCCTCTGCCGCGATCGACACCTGCTTGATCCAATCGGAGAGGCGCTTCACCGACTCATCGTGCCGCTTCGCCACTTCGGCTTTGATCGGCGCCAGGTCTTCCTCTGCGGAGTAGGAACTCGGAGGAGCGTTGAGGATGGCGGACGCTGCAAGCGCAGCAACGAGGGGGAAGTGGAGTTTCATCAAACACTCTTCGTGACTCGCACCGCGCATGGCGGCAAGTCGTGATCAACTCCGCACCGACGACGACTCAGCAGCGACTCATTCGTCGATGCTGATGAAGCGTGAGAGCGCTTCCCGCAGCTGCGCGAACTCGACCGGTTTCGTCAGGTGCGCGGCGAAGCCGCTGTCGGACGACCGCTGCAAATCAGCCTCGGTGCCGTAGCCCGATACGGCGATGCCGCGGAGGCCATACGATTTCCGCAGCTCTGCCATTACGTCGTGACCGGTCCCGTCGGGCAGCCCGAGGTCACTGACTAGCGCATCGAAAGCGCCATTCGCCTGAGCCGCAGCTGCGAGCGCGCTCTTCACATCTGTCGCTTCCGTCACAGTATGGCCGCCACGGCGGAGCAAGCGGGAAAGCACCGTCCGCGTCGGCGCGTGATCTTCCACCAGCAGGAGGCGCAGCGGACCGGCGGCTTTTTTGCTCGTCTGCCGCGAGTCGCTGACCGGTGCGACAGCAGGCGCGTCGAGCAGCGGGCCTAACGAAACCTTAAAGTTCGCGCCATGGTTCACGCCGCCACTCTGTGCTTCGATCGTGCCGCCGTGCAGGTCGACGATCGTCTTCGAAATCGCCAGCCCAAGGCCGAGACCGCCGAAGCGGTGATCGTTCATCAGGCCGCCTTGCTCAAACGGCCTGAACAGACGCGGCAGCACGTCGGCAGAGATGCCGATGCCGGTGTCCTCCACTTCGGCAATCCATCGGTTCGCCTCGCGATCCACTTTCGTGCGCAGCGTCACGCGACCTCCGGAAGGTGTGAACTTCACGGAGTTGCGGAGCAGATTCCACAGCACCTGCTCGACCCGCGTGCAGTCCGCCTCGAGCCATGCCGGCGAAGGATCCAGCTCTTCCGCCAGAGTCAACGAACGGCCCGCCGCCTCTTCGCGCACCATCTCCAGTGCCTCTCGGCCGGCCATCTTCAAATCACAGGCCGCCGGGCGCAGGGCGAACTTGCCGTGAGACGCACGCGTCAAATCGAGCAGGTCATCGATCAGGCGCGCTTCCAGCCGGACATTCCGGCGCACCATGCAGAGCTGTTCGCGCACTTCACCTGGCAGGGCAGGATCATCGCATAGCTCCTCGGCCGTCATCAGCACCGGCGTCAACGGCGTGCGCAGCTCGTGCGAGAGCGCCGCGAGGAACGCATCCTTGGCCCTGTTCGCCCCCTCCGCTGCTTCTTTCGCGACGGTCAGCGCATCCGCCGCCGCGCGTTGTTCGGTGACGTCGGTGTTGGTGCCGAACCAGCCGGTCACGCGGCCAGCGTCATCCCTCATCGGCAACGCCCGCGAGAGAAACCAGCGCCATTCGCCCGAACGGCTGCGGATCGGAAACGTGTCTTCCCACGCCTCGCCCGCCGCCACCGCGCGCGTGAAATTATCGGTCACGCGCTCCACGTGCTCCGGGTCATGCACGATCTTCCAACCCCAACCCGCCACCTGCTCGGCCGTCGTGCCGGTGTATTCGTACCACCGTTTGTTGTACCAAAAGATCGAGCCGCTCGCGTCGGCCATCCACGCCAGCTGCGAGATATTGTCCGCCAGCATCCGGAAACGCTCTTCCTGCTCGCGCACCGCCGCCGCCGCGCGCACGCGGCGTTCCTCCGTTCGGCCAAGCGCGGTCGCGGTTGCGAATAGCAGCGCGGAGAGCAACAGCAAGCCGAGCAGAATCATCAACGCGAGCGCATCGTTCGCCCCATAGATCTGCGCACGCTGGCCGCGATGCACGATCCACCCGAGGCCGAGCAACAACGCGATCGTCGCCGGCCCGAGCCACCGCAGCAGCATTCCCGCTGGTCCGGGCGACAGCGCGAGGCGCATCGGCTGGCGGTCGGGGCGCGCGGTGAGAATCGCCACACACAGGGCGATTTGCGCGAGGGCGGTGTGCAGCAGCAGGTTCGTCGACCCCAGGATCCCGGTTAGATAACCAATGCCGATCGCGTAGCCGACGAAAGCGGCGAGCGTTGGCAGCGAGCCGATGATGGCGAGCCCGGGCGCGAACGTGATCGAGCGGCCGTGGCGCCATTTCCATCGCACATCGAGCAGCGCCAACGCCAGGCCCGCTGGGGCAAGCGTCAGCGCGGCGTTCAAGCTCATCCGGCCGGAGTGCGACGTGAACGTCCCCGCCACATCCCGCCGCTGAAGCTTGAACAGCTCATCGATGTGCAGATTCCATCCGGTGAAATATTGCAGCGCGGTCAGCGTGCCGATCAGCGATGCAAAGAGACCGAGCGCGCTGGCCACGCGGCGCCGCGTCGGCGCAGCATTCTCATCGCGGCCGAGCCAGAGAGCGATACCGCACGCGGTGAGAGCCAGCGCGGCATTGAAGCGCATGACGGTGACATGCGGCGAGTTGCCGAGCCCAACGAGCCAAACGACGAGATTGCTCCCGGCGATGAGCAGAACCGCGGCCGTGAGCCCTGCGTGCACAATCCGGCAAGCGCGCGAGTAGCTGCTATTTGCCTGGTCGTGCTTCGCGGGAGTCTCCGGCACGGGTAACATGCAGACGCATCGTAGCTGCCGCAGGCGGCAAAAGCGAGATCAGCGCGTTCATCAAAGTGTCTTCGCTTCGTGCGCGTGCAGTCATGCTCCTTTGCTTCGCGTTCCAAGCAGCAGGCGCGTCGGTGACTCCAAACACTTCTCCACCCGCTCCCGAGCTTCCCGACGCTCGCTACTCGAGGTGCAGTAGCCGGCGGATTCTTGTGCGAATCGTCTCCGGGCTGCGACTCAGATGAACAAGCGCGTGAATGATGATGCCGCGCGTT
>CADCTA010000123.1 GCA_902805675.1 uncultured Chthoniobacterales bacterium
GGTGCACGGCGCCGCTAGTTTAGGAGCATGCTTGACGGCAACTCCACGGCAGTGCCGGACGTGCGACGCACCCCGGAGACGAGTCGACTCACCGATGACCAGCTTGATGATCTTACGGGTTCCTTTCGTGAGATCATCGAAACGGTGGGCGAAGATCCGGAGCGCCAGGGGCTCCAGAAAACACCCGCCCGCGCCGCGCGTGCCTTCGAGTTCCTCACCCAAGGCTACCGCCAGAGTGTCGAAGAGGTCGTCAACCAGGCGGTCTTCGACTCTGACGCGAACGAGATCATCCTCGTCAAAGACATCGAGCTCTACTCCATGTGCGAGCATCACCTGCTGCCGTTCACCGGGCGCGCCCATGTCGCCTACATCCCGAGTGGAAAGGTGATCGGCCTGTCGAAGGTCGCGCGGATCGTGGACATCTTCGCCCGCCGGCTGCAGATCCAGGAGCAGCTGACCACGCAAATTGCCGACGCGCTGATGCGCACCTTGAATCCCACCGGCGTCGCCGTTGTGATCGAGGCGAAGCATCTCTGCATGATGATGCGCGGAGTCGAGAAGCAGAACTCCGTCATGACCACGTCGCACCTGCTCGGCGTTTTCAAAGAGGACGCGCGCACGCGTGCGGAATTCCTCGCTCTGCTCAAGGGCTAAGAGCCGCTGACGTCATGCTGTTGACGGTCAGCAAGCGCCTGGAGTTTTCCGCCTCGCGGCGGTTATTCGATCCGAAGCTCAGCGCATCGGAGAACCTTGCGATCTTCGGCGCCGAGAGCGCTGCGCGTTACGGCACGGGGCGCAACTACGTCGCGCATTTCGTCTTCTCCGGGCCGGTGAATCCCGAGACCGGCATGCTGATCAATATCAGCGAGATCAAAGCGCGAGTCGGCGAAGTGCTGCATGACGGTTTCGACCACAAGTTTCTGAACGAAGACAACCCGGCCTTCGCCGATCTCGTGCCGACAGCCGAGAACATCGCGCGGCAGCTCTTCAGGGAGGCCGAGCCGCTGTTCCACGATTCCGATGCGCGCCTGGTCGCGTGCCACCTCTGCGAGACGGAGCAACGAACCGCGACGTATTACGCCGATGGGCGCTGCGAGGAGAACCACTGGATCGATTTTTCAGCTGCACGACAGACGATGTCGCCGCACCTGAGCCAAGGTGAAAACGAGCAGCTCTTCGGCGTGGCGGCCTCTCCGTACGGCCATGGTCATCATTATCACGTGCGCGTGACATTTGATCGCTCGGGCGGCGCTGGAGAGGCCGCTGCGTCGGACGTTCATCGGCAACTTGAGACGTTACGCGCCGAGCTGGATCACAAGAACCTAAACCACGAAGTTCCGGAGCTACGCGATTGGCCGATCACGACCGAGAGCCTCGCGCAATGGATGTTCGAGCGTCTGAACGACGGCAGTGCGCTGGCCCGCATTCGGCTGCACGAGCGCGACGACTTCTTCGCAGAATACTGGCACGGCGGCCGATACTTTCTCGGTATGCAGCGCGCGTTCAGCGCAGCGCATCGCTTGCACGTCCGCGCGTTGTCGCAGGACGCGAACTTCGACCTTTTCGGCAAGTGCAACAATGAGCGCGGCCACGGACATCTTTACCTCGCGGAGACGACCATCGGTGGCGACTACGATGAACGGAGCGGCACGTTGCACAGCTTCGACGCATTCTCTCGCGCGATCGAAGAAGCGCTCGAGCCGTGGCAAAACAAGCATCTCGATCTGGAGACGGACGAATTTCGCGCGACGCCCTCAACTGGTGAAAACATCGTGGGGGCGCTCTGGTCGCGGCTCGACACAAATCTCGACGGCCGGGTGAGCCGTTTGCGCCTCGCGGAGACGGCGAACAACCGCTTCACCTTGCGGAAGATTGCAGATCAACAGGAGACAACACGATGAAACGCATCCTCGTCACCGGCGCGAGTCGCGGAATCGGTCGTAGCATCGCCGCGAATCTCGCAGGTGAGGGGACGACGCTGTTGATTCACGGCCGTGACGCGTCGGCGCTGGCCGAGACGCGCCGGCTCGTGGAAAAGAAAGGTGCGCGTGCGGTCACGCTCGCGTTCGACCTGCGCGAGACGGATGCGGTTGAGCAGATGGCGACGGAAATTGGCTCTGAGCCGCTCGACGCGCTCGTCCACAACGCTGGCATCGCCGTGGTGAAACCCTACGACGAAGTCTCGCTCGAAGAGTGGCTGACCACTTTGTCGGTGAACGTCACCGCACCGTTCATTCTCACACAACGGCTCGCACCGTTCATGCCGTCGGGCGCGAGCATCGTGCACATTCTCTCGATCGCGGCGAAGACAGGCTTCCCGGGGTGGAGCAGCTACAGCATGAGCAAGTTCGCGCTCGAGGGTTTCTCCCAAGCGATGCGGGAAGAGCTGCGGCCGCGCGGAATTCGCGTGATCAATATTTATCCAGCGGCCACTGCGACGGAGATCTGGAACGGCGTCGAAGGCGACTGGCCGCGCGACAAGATGATGTCCGCGCAAGAGGTCGCCGATGCCGTCAGCTACGCGCTTTCCCGCGCGGCGAACGTGGCGGTCGAGAACCTGACCGTCGCAAGCACGGCCGGCACGCTGTGAACTTCCGGAAATCGCCATGAGAGTCGCAGTCGGCCAGATCGCGCCGGTGCTCGGTGACGTCGCTGCAAACATCCGCAAGCTCGACGACTACTGCGCACGCGCGAAGGAAGCTGGCGCGGAGCTGATCGTGTTTCCCGAGATGGTGGATACCGGATACGCGATGAGTGTCATCGCGGAGCACGCGACCGCGTGGTCGGGAGGCGCTGTTCCCGCGCTCCGTGAGACAGCCAGGCGGCTGTCGCTCGCCATTATCTGCGGTGTCTCGGAACGCGAAGGCGATCGCATCTACAACTCACAGGTGTTCATCGACACGAGCGGCGAGATTGTCGGCAAGTATCGCAAGACGCATCTGTTCACGCCGCCGCCGATCGAGGAGGACAAGTGCTTCACGTGTGGCGATGAACTCGGCGCGCACGATTTCGATCAGCTGCGACTCGGCCTCAGCATCTGCTACGACCTTCGCTTCCCAGAGGTTTATCGCCGGCTCGCGGTGGATGAGCAGGCGAACGTGCTGATCATCTCTTCGGCGTGGCCTTTCCCGCGCGTCGAGCACCTGCGAGTGCTCGCGACCGCGCGCGCGATCGAGAACCAGAGCTACGTGGTGCTGGCGAATCGTGTCGGCAGTGATGACGGCACGGCGTTCTGCGGGACGTCGGCGATCATCGACCCGTACGGCGTCATCGTTGCCGCCGCTTCCGCGGATCGCGAAGAGCTTATCTACGCACACGCTTCGGAAGAAGTCGTGCGCCTGGTGCGCGCAAGAATGCCTGTCTTCGCTCATCGACGGCCGCAGCTTTATGGTGAGCGGTAGCACGGCCCCGGCACGGAAAGTACCTCGTCATCCCGAGCGCAGTCGAGGGATCCCGCGGCATCACTCAAGATGGAGCCACGGGATTCTTCGACTCCGCTCCGCTTCGCTCAGAATGACAGCGGGCTGGTACACGAAAGGTTAAATCATGAACTACGCGAATCGCTGGATCGTTGCGCTGTTGTGCCTCGCGGCCGCGAATGCGCACGGAGCATGGCGCGATCCCGAGCGCGCGCCGCACGGCATGGTCGCGTCAACCGATCGGGTGGCGTCGCAAGTGGGTGTCGACGTGTTGAAGCGCGGCGGGAACGCGGTTGATGCGGCTGTCGCTGTCGGATTCGCCCTCGCAGTGACGTACCCCATCGCGGGGAATATCGGCGGCGGCGGTTTCATGATGCTGCGGCGCGCGGACGGCAGTGTGACAGCGATCGATTACCGGGAGACCGCGCCCGCAGCGGCAACGCGCGACATGTTTCTCACGCCGGAAGGCGAGCTGGTGAAAGGCGAAGGCTCGTCGCTCATCGGCTACCGGGCGTCGGGTGTGCCGGGCACCGTCGCGGGCATGGCGATGGCGCATAAGCAACACGGTTCCGGCAAGCTGACCTGGTCGCAGCTCATCGAGCCGGCGCGGAAGCTTGCGGCAGACGGGTTCGTGGTGAGCCATCGCACGCAGCAATCGCTCGAGCAGAACCAGCAGATGTTTGCCGGGTATGCGGATAGCCGCCGCATTTTCCTGCGGGACGGGAAGCTCTTTCGCGAAGGCGAAATCCTGAAGCAGCCGGAGCTCGCCGCGACGCTGGCGCGTTTGCAGAAGAAAGGCGCGCGCGAGTTCTACGAAGGCGAAACCGCGCGGCTCATTGCGGACGACATGAAGCAGCACGGCGGATTGATTACCGCCGAAGACTTGCGCAACTACACGCCGAAAGAGCGCGTGCCATTGCGCGGCAACTATCGGGGTCACGAGATCATCTCGATGCCGCCGCCATCGTCCGGCGGAGCGGTGTTGATCCAGATGCTCAACATCCTGGAAGGTTTCGACGTGAAGAAGCTTGGGCCGTTGTCATCCGACTACTACCACGTGCTCGTCGAGACGATGCGCCGCGCGTACGCCGATCGCGCGGAATACATGGGCGATGCCGACTTCGCTCGCGTCCCAGTCGCCGGGATGATCGACAAGGCGTACGCCGAGCGGCAGCGCAGCACGATCAATCTCGAACGGGCGGTGCCGAGCACCGAAGTACGTGCGGGCAAGCCAGCGGGCGAAGAGTCGATGGAGACCACGCATTTCACGGTCGTCGACAAGGAGGGCAATGCGGTCTCGAACACGTACACGCTCAACGGCGCGTACGGCTCCGGGGTGGTGGCGAAAGGCACGGGCGTGCTGCTCAACAACGAGATGGACGACTTCACCTCCAAGGTCGGAGCGCCCAATATGTTTGGCGCGATCCAGAGTGAGCGAAACGCGATCGCACCGCAGAAGCGGCCGCTATCCTCAATGACGCCGACCTTTGTGCTGCGGCCGGACGGCAGCCTCTTCTTCGCGATCGGCACACCAGGCGGGACAACCATCATCAACACCGTCCTGCAGGTGATCACGAACGTGATCGATCACGGCATGAACCTGCAGGAAGCGATCGATGCGCCGCGCGTGCATCATCAATGGCTGCCGGACGAAGTCATGTCGGAGCCGTTCGGGCTGTCGGACGACACGCGGCGCGCGCTGGAAGCGCGCGGCCACAAGATCTCCACCGTTGTGCGCGACATGAGCGACGCGCAAGGCGTGATGATCGAGGAGAAGACCGGGGTGCGGCTCGGCGCGAGCGATTCACGGCGCGATGGAGAAGCCGTGGGCTACTAAAGCATCTGCCGCGGAGATTTTGCGCTACCGTTGGCGAGCGCTGCTAAAGCGCCAGAATACTGGCGCACTCCAAGACGCTGCCGCGACGTCAACGCCCCGCTCAGTCGCTTGCGTTTTGGAGTGCGGCGGTCTTCCGCCGCTTTTGGAACGCGCTCAGCATGGCGCCAAGCTCCTGCCGGTGAACAAACCTAGCAGCCAGGTCTAGCGAGCATCTTCCGGAGGTAGCAGACCGTCAGTGCGCTGCCGTTTGCAGCGCCGTCTTGTGATACGTCACGAGTCGGAAGCCCCACTCGATCAACGTCGACACGTCTTTGTCCTCGGTCTTCTTCCGGTTGAGGAACGTAACGATCTTTTGCTTCAGCTCGTTCTGGAGCGCGAGATCATCGAGGATCTCGAAGATCTGCATGCTGAGCAACCAGTCGCTCGCGTGCTCGGCCTGCTGCGTCTCCCAAATTTCGCCGAGGCGCTCGTAGCCGACCTTGCGGTCGCGGATGTCGCGCACCTGCGCGTAGAGACTCTCGAGGCGCTTGCGCTTCTCGTCGGATGGCGACTTGATCGTCCGCTGCTTGGAGACGAGCGCGACCTGGTTGAAGGCATCTTTGTCCGCTGCGCCGCTGAAGACGGAGCTGATCCGCTCCCCGACCGCCATATCGAATGTGCCCCATGAGGGATCGAACAACACGCGATCAGCCCGGGTAACGCGGCAGTTCGAAAAAGTGAGCAACAGTAGCTTGCCGCCGTCACGGACAAGCTTGTCGAGATGGCCACTGACGACCACACCGCTGCTAAACTCGATCTTCACGTCCTGTCCAACGGCGACCCCCATGGCCATCAACTCGTCGTCGCTCAGAAGCTCGGGCGCAGTCGCGCTGTTCTTCCATTGTCCGATTGGCGAACCGAAACCTTCAGCGTGGTAATCGCGGCCGTGGCCAACGAGTTCCTTGTCGCCGTGCGCGAGCGCGCTTGCCCCCGTCGCGCGGACGTAGATTGGGTTCTGTTCGTCGTCGGCGAGAACTTCGGTGAAGACACCGGAGACCTGCAGACCGGACGAATATTGGCAGGTCGTGACGTTGTGGCACTCGATTGCCTTTTGAATTCCCTCCAAGCCGCCGACGCGGAACGCCATCCCGCTCGCGAACTCTTCCAGCACGCGGCCGAGATGCGCGAAGTCGGGCGTGACGAAGAGCTGCGGCTGCTTCGTCGTGATGTCGAAGGCGGTGTTCTGCGCGTCGGCGTCGTAAGCGATCTTCTTCACCTCCGGCTCAAGACAGCTGACCGATTCGCCGATCGATGAAAGCAGACCAGCGCCGTAGATCTTCGGGCTCTCTAGCGTGCCGATGAGCCCGTACTCGACCGTCCACCAGTGCAGGCGCGAGAGGAGTCCCATCTCGGACGGCTCGCCGAGATTCGCCTGCTTGTATTCCACTTCGCGGGTGGCGGCTTCGATCTCCGACTCCGGCGTGTTGGGCTGCTCTTTGAGGATCGAGAGATGGCGGATGGCTTCGTAGAGCTCGAAGTCTTTCTTTGACGACATCGCCTTGGCGCCGATTTCACCGAAGCGCTGCAGATAATCGGAATACTCGCGATCGACGATGATGGGCGCGTGTCCCGCCGCTTCGTGCACGATGTCAGGCGCGGGTGTGTATTCGATGTGATGGAGCTGCCGCATGTCGCACGCGATCACCAGCACCTTGTAGGCTTGGAATTCCATGAACGCCGCCGGCGGAATGAATCCATCGACCGCGACTGCGCCCCAGCCGATGCGGCCGAGGATCTCGTTCATCTCGTCGATGCGCGGGATGCGCTCGAACGAAATGCCGGTATCCAGCAGCCCCTGGAAGTAAACCTTGTGCGCGTATTCCTTCAGGAAAAACATGTTCTGCCGCATGATGAAGCGCCAGACCGCGTGATCGACCGGCGTGTAGTCGTCGTAGCGCTGGTCGACTGCGAATTGCAGCAGATGTTTCGGGAGCGCGGCGACTGCCGCGTTGTTCATCGAGATGCCGTTGTTTGAATTCATAGGCGTGAGAAGTGGCCGCGTGCGCGTGGAGTTTAACGCATGATCGCCACCACAGCGAGCAAGAGCTTCGCCGACCAGCGCGGAGGTCCTCAGAAGGTTCGGATTTCGCCGCTCGCATGGATGAATGCCATCTGTCTCGATGCGCCACTCGTCGCGGTGTGCTGGCTCTGGCTCTTCGCCGCGACCTTCAAAGCCCCGGTGTCTGCTGCCGAAATGGCCGCGCTCTTCCTGACTGCGTGGCTGATTTACCTCGCCGATCGGCTTGGCGACTGCGTGTCGGTGAACGTCCGCCGCGCCACGTCCTTCAGACAGCGTTTCTGTGTGAAACATCGGCGCGCCTGGCTGGTGGTTGTCGGAGTGGTTGCCGTGGTGGACGCGACGGTCGTTGCGACGCAGCTCGGGTCCGGTGTGCTCATGATTGGTGCGGCGGTCGCGTTGCTTTCGATCGCGTATTTGCTCACGAATCAGCTCCGCCCTGGAGCGTGGCGCGTGCTCCCCGGTAAAGAGCTCGCGATCGGGGTCCTCTTCGCCGCTGGCACCATAGTGCCGATTGCTTTGCATTTACCTTCCGCCGCCGTTCTGCCGTGGCTCTTGTTCGGTGCGCTTTGCACGTTGAACTGCATCAGCATCGCTGTTTGGGAGCGCTGGCTGGACGACGCGCAGCGGCGCATCTCGATTGCGACAGCCTTTCCGCGCGTCAGCGGCTTTTTGCTACCTGCACTGGTGGTGCTGGCGGTTGCGAGCTGCGTCGTCGCTCAAAGCACGAAAGCGGCGGAGGCGATTTGCGTCTGTGTCAGCATCAGCGCGGGCCTGCTTGCGCTGGCGCACGTGCTTCGTCGGCGCATCCAACCCGATGTGCGGACGGCGCTCGGCGATTTGGTTCTGCTCACCCCTGCCGTGCTGCTGCCTTGGTTCTAGCGTCCTTTGTCTCAGCGGAGGCGCGCGCCTCGCCACTCGCCGAAGATGCGCTGGGGACAGCGCACGCGACAACGGCCCGCTTTATGATTCCTCGCGTTCGTCGGCGCGGCGTGCAGCCCGCGCGCGAGAAACACGCTTCACGATCCACACGAGCGCTGCGATAGCCAACGCCCAGGGCGCGAGAAACGCCACCGCCACGCCGATCATGCGCAGGCTCCACATCAAGGCGGCCGCACCCTGTGTCAGCGTGCGGCGGATCGTCGCGATGATGCCGCTCTCGTCGGTCACGATGTTGCCTTCGCTGTAGACCTGGATGCTGATGTCCGCCGGCGCAGTCTCCTCGTTGATCACTCCCCGGCGGTCTTCACGATGGACGCTCACGTCCTTCACTTTGCCGAGTTGATCGAATGAGCTGAGCAGCGCGGGATAGTTTTTCATCGCCACGCGAAGCGTCACGTTGGCGAACTCCTCGCCGTCTGGAGTGCGGTTGAACGAAGAGCTGCGCACCTCGGCGCCTTGCTTCGCAGCGCTCTCTTTCAGCCGCGCGACTTTGTCCGTCACTTCCGAGGTCACGATGCGGAGGTGCGTCGTTTGCAGCGCCGGCTCCTGTTCGTTGCGGGAGATCGTGATGCTCAGCTCCACCTTGTCCCGCTCGACTTTCGCGGTGTCCGACATGCCGGTGCCGCCGCCCTGCGCGATGCGGTCGGTCTGCTCGTTGTAATTCTGCACGCGTCCCATGCCCTTGATGCGGTCGATCAGCGCGTCCGCTTCCTCCGGCACGATCAGCAACGTCAGCCGCGCGGTCGCCTCGCCGGTGCTATCGCGATCGAGCGACGACGACGAGATCTGCGCCTTTGCTCCATCCACAACGTCCTTCGCCTCCGCGAATGTCTTCTCCACGTCTGTCGAGAAGAGCGCGAGCTGCGCGCGCCGCTTCAAGAGGAAGGCGGCCGGCAGGTTCATGTCCTTCTCCGCCAGCGTGATCGACACCGTCGCGAAGGCGATCTGCGCATCGAGGTATTTGAGCGAGCCCTGCATCTGCTCGATCTGCTCGCGCACGCGGCCGAGCTCCTTTTCCACCTCGAGCAGGTCGGCGACTTTGCTCGTCTTGGTCTTTAGAATGTCCATGAGCCGCTGCTCCATCGTGCGCGCGTTGTTCAGCCGCGAGTCGGTATCGAAATACTGCTTCGTCACGTCGTCGGTGCCGAGTGTCTGGTTCTTCACCTCGCCGATGCCGCGGAGCTTCATCAGGAAGGCGTCGAGCGTTTCCGGAAGAACTTTGACGACGAGCTGGCCGCGCAGCTTTCCGTTCGCCTGACGCTCGGAGCTGCTCGTGGCGAGGAAGCCGCGATCTTCAGCGGCGAAAGCGGTGATCCGTTGAACCGCCTCGTCGAACTTCACCACCTCAAGCTCCACCTGCGCATTGCGGATGAGCTTGCGATTGTCTGGAACTCCGACTGGCGGCCCGGGCGTCGCGCCAGGCGAGACGGCAGAGTCTTCGCTGGAGGTGGTGACCGCCAGCTGGTCGACCGCGTTATCCGACGGTGCTGGAGGAATGTATGAACCGGTCACAACGACGCGCTCCGTCTCCGCATCGGCCGGTGGTGACGGCGGTGCAGGCGCTGTCGCAGTCGTCGCCGCATCTGCTCGGGAACGAGACTGAGCTGCAGCGACTGGCGGCGGCGCAGACATTTCGTCCGGCCGGCGCGTGGACTCGGTCCCCGACTTCGGTCGACTCGCGGTAGCCGGCCCTGCTGACGTTCGTGCGTCTCTCATAACTGCATCAAGGAAATCAGGCGCTGGAGCGCGCGGGCTCTGGTCCGCCAGCTGCTCTCGCAAGCCAGCGAGAGATCCAGGGGGAGATGCTGCGCGGACAGCCAGTTCGCTGCCATGAGGGTCGACCGTCAGCCAGGTGCCGAGCTGCGTCAGCCCCAGCAGGACGGCCGCGACGGCGGTGATCCGCGCTGCGCGCGTCTGCAGCACCCGTCCGAATAACGAGATAACGTTGACCGGCGATTGCGGCACGTTGCGCCGGAAACCGGACAGCACTCGCTGCTCAAAAGCGTTGTCAGGTCGCTCGGCCGTCAGTGTGTTCTGGATCATGTTGCTCATGTTGATTTGGTCCTGGTGCAGAGCACGGCATGCGGCGCAGCTCACGAGGTGCGCTTCGAACTCACGGCGTTCGTCGAGCGAGAGCTCTTCGTGCACGGCGGCGGCGAGCCAGCTTTCGATGTCGTCGTGGATGGTGGCCATACGTCTACTCAAGGGAGGCGAGGGCGGGTTGCAGGCGTTTGCGCATCGTTTGCAGCGCGCGGCCGAGGATGCCGCGCAGGGCCCCGTTCGTTAGGCCCAGCGTCCGCTCGATCGTGGCATAATCGAGCGCGTCGAAATAGCGGAGGGTGAGGGCGACGCGGTGCGTCTCCGGCAATGAGGCGAGCGCAGCCTGGACTTCGCCGTTTAGATCACCGGATGCCGTTAGTGCGGCGACTGGTTCGGCTGCTTCGTCCAGTTCGTCGGAAAGTGGAACGGTCCGCCGCGCCCGGGAGACGTCACGCGCGCGGTTCCGCGCGATCGTGGCGAGCCAGGCGGGAAACTTCTCCGGGTCGCGCACGCGCCAGCGGGTCTTCCAGGCTTTCACGAATGCGTCCTGCACCACGTCCTCCGCTTCCTCGCGGTTCTGGAGGACTCCGTAGGCGACGGCGAACAGCGGACGGCTGAAGCTGCGGATGATCATCTCGAAGGCGTCCCGATCGCCGTGGATGGCAGCCCGGTACATGTCGCGTTCGGTGAAGTCCATCTGGTCGATCTACCAGCCTAGACGGACGAGGAGGCGAATCCGCGCGAAAAATTTTCGGCGTGATCTTCAACGGCTACGGCCGGGGAACTTCAATCGCGGTCATCCTGAGCCGCCCGTTCGACTCGCGTCGCTCGCTCAGGGCAGGCTGCGACGGCGAAGGACCTCACGCTCCCGCGAGACGCTTAACGCGCTGCGGGAAGATCACTACGCGAGCACAGACTTCGTAGCTCCGCTTTCCGTGTTCGATGACCGGCAGCGAGGGCGTGAGGTCCTTCGCCGTCTGCGCGGCTCAGGATGACCACGCGCGGGGTAGCGTGCTCGCTTAGAAAATTTCGACGACGTTGTTTTTGCCGACGAAGTTCTTGATGCGCGCGGCGTCCCAGTTCGCGAGGCGGATGC
>CADCTA010000124.1 GCA_902805675.1 uncultured Chthoniobacterales bacterium
CTGACTTCATCGACCTTTCAGCCCTGCAGGATGCCTCCGGGGCGCCGAACCAGACAACCAATTACTGCACTAGCCAGTGCAGCTACGACAATGTCGTCTACACCCCGCCCGGTGAGCCGGATGTCGTCTATGTTGGCGGCTCGTACGACTACAGCACGTATGGCTCACAGAGTAACGGTCGCGCATTCCTGCGTTCGACCGACGCCGGTGTCACCTTCACCGACATGACGATGGACGCGACGGACAACGTCACGCCGAATCCGACCTGCTGTCAGAACAATCCAATCGCACCGAACGGGATGCACCCGGACAGCCATTTCGTGCTGGAGATTCCGGGCACGAACAAGGCGCTTTTCGCTTCCGATGGTGGCATCGTGCGGTCGAGCGGTGCTTTCGAGGATATTTCCGCTCAATGTTCAACCGCTGCGCGCGGCTTTGGTACCCCGTTGACGGGCACGAACCTGGCAACCTGTCAGCAACTCCTAAAGGCGGTTCCCAGCGTGATTACCAGCCTCAATCCTGGTCTCTCCACGCTGCAGTTCCAGAGCGTGGACCCTGCTCCGGACAATCCGTTCAAGCTGATCGGCGGCACCCAGGATAACGGCACGTTCATCGGCGACAACTCGACGACTTGGAATCAGGTCTACTTCGGCGACGGCGGCAATTCCGGAATCAGCAAGGCAAACACCGCGTTTAGCTTCAATACCTTCACGGGCAAGTCGCACGGCGCAAACTACCGGAATGGCGATCCAACCAAGAGCGTCTTCATCAGTGGGCCGATCGCTGTCGACACAACTGAAGTCGCAATGTTCTATCCGCCCATCATTCCGGACCCGAACCCGGCGGTCGGATTAACGATCTTCCAAGGTTCGTCGAGCGTGTGGCGTACACAGGACTGGGGTGGTCAGGCCCTGACCGAAAACAACCCTGCTTGCAACCTGGTGACTGGCAATGCCACCGGTGCTTGCGGTAATTTCGTTAAGATCGGGCCTGCTGCTAACACTTCGTTGGTCGCGAACGCAGCAGACTACCGGGGCGGTGCAGATCGCGCCGGCGGCAACGTCGCATTCCTCGCCCGTACGCCGAACGACACGGGCACTCTCTGGGCGGCAACCACTACGGGCCGTCTGTTTGTCTCCAAAAATGCAGACAACTCAGTGCCGGCGGCGGTGACGTTCACGAGAATCGACATGCTGGCACCGAACGACCCGAACCGTTTCATCAGCAGCATCTTCGTTGATAGGACGAATCCCAATCGTGCCTGGGTGTCATACTCTGGCTACACAACGCTGACGCCGACGCTGCCGGGACACATATTCTACGTCAACTACGACCCGACGGCTGGAACGGCCACCTGGACGAATCTGGACGGCAGTGGCGCTGGCGCGTTTCCCGATCTGCCCGCTTTGGCAGTCGTCTCCACACCAGCCGGCGATGTCTTTGCGTCAACGGATTACAACGTGTTTCGACTGCCTGCCGGCTCGTCGACTTGGGAAGTCGCGGGCACCGGACTGCCGATGGTCGCGGTTTCGGGTCTGAAGCTCTCTAACGACGGGACGAAGATCTACGCTGCTACGCACGGTCGGAGCGCGTTCTACGCCGAAGTGCCTGCTGCACCGGTGGCGACGACCATCACGACCCAGGCGTCACCGAACGTCCAACTCGGAGGCACGATCAGTGACACCGCGACGCTCGCCGGCGGAAGCTCGCCTACGGGCACCATCACGTTCAGACTCTATGGTCCAGACGATGCGACTTGCGGTAACGCGGAAATCTTCACCTCGATCGTGCAGGTAAATGGCAACGCCAGCTACACCTCGGCGTCGTTCACGCCGAACGCCGCTGGCACCTACCGCTGGATCGCGAGCTACAGCGGGGACAATGCAAACAGCCCGAGTTCCGGCGCGTGCAACGACCCGAACGAGTCCGTCGACGTGACGCCGCTGGCAACACCGACGCCGACACCGGAGCCTACGGCCACACCAACACCAACTGCGACGCCGTCGGCAACGCCGACTGCGACTCCGAGCCCGAGTGCCAGCCCCAGTCCGAGTGCGAGCCCGAGTCCGACACCTGCCTCGCAGGCGGTCAACCTGTCCACTCGCATGCGCGTGGGAGGCGGTGAGAATGTCGGCATCGGTGGATTCATCATCACGGGCACAGCTCCGAAGCACGTCGTCATCCGCGGCATTGGGCCGTCGCTGACGCGGTTCGGCTTCTCCGAGTCTGAGGTCCTCAACGACCCATATCTCGAAGTGAACGGCCCCGGCTCCTTCGGGACGATCGTGAATAACAACTGGAGAGACTCACAGGAGGCGCAGCTCAAAGCTGACGGTCTCGCGCCAACGAATGATCGCGAAGCAGCAATCGATGCAACGCTGCCTCCAGGTGCCTACACCGCAATCGTGCGAGCCAATGATGGCACGCCGATCAACGGAATCAGCCTGATCGAAGTATACGATCTCGACACCGGCGCTGCCTCGCGGCTGGCGAATCTGAGCACACGCGCCTTCGTTGGCACCGGCAGCAATGTCGTGATCGCCGGGTTTGTCCTCGGTGGGAACGACGGCGACGGCCGGGTTGTGATTCGCGGCCTCGGGCCGAGTCTCTCCGAGCTTGGCGTATCAAACCCGCTCCAGGACCCGACGCTTGAGCTGCGCGACAACAACGGCACGCTCGTGGTCTCCAATGACAACTGGATGGACGATCCAAGCCAGGCGTCAGAAATAACTGCGGCGGGGCTCGCTCCGAACGATTCCCGCGAGTCTGCGATCGCCGCGAACTTGAGGCCGGGGCTTTACACCGCGACAATGAGTGGCCTGAATAACACAACCGGCGTCGGCTTGGTCGAAGTCTACGACCGCGGCCAGCAGCAACAGTAAAGCGACAGCTCAGCACAATTGCGACAGCTCCAGCGGAAGCCTCCGCTGGAGCTGTTTGCTTTTGTACAGCAGCCAATACTCACTGCGCTGCCTGATGAGCCATTCGCGGTCTCTCGTTATCCGTGCTTCAATAATCAGGTGAAGAGACACCGCAGCGCTTTGATCGCCGCCTTGGCGACAATCGTCACCGCTAGCAGCATGCTCGCCGCCACGCCGACTCCCACGCCAGCTCCTGGCGGCTTTGTCGAAGGGAAGCTGGCGATCGGTGCTCAACGAGGCGCCGACCTCGCGGATGACGTTCCTGCGCCCGGTAACACTTCAGCCGTCGGCGAGCACGCGCTCGTCATCCGAAGCCGCGCAGGCGCGGCGGAATTGAAGGAGATCAAGACGGACGAACAGGGGCAGTACCGCGTTGCTTTGCCCGCCGGTGATTACGTCCTCGAGCTGAAAGATAGCCGCGCCCGGCATGCTTCGCCGCGCGCACCGGCGATACAGCGGGCCTTCACGGTGACGGCGAATGAAACCGTGCGCGTCGACATGCAGGTCCCGGTCGACATTCGGGAAATGCGGTAACTCGGATCCACGCACGCGCACGACAGCAACGCAGCGCCATATTACCGTGTCGACGACTTCGGTGATGCGACGGCGGCCAACTGTCGGCGCATATTCCCCAGCGAGAGCCGGCCCGACGACCCGCCGGGCTTCACGAGCGCTACGCATCCGAGAAGGCCAATAACGCCCAACCCGGCGCCAATGTAATCCACGGGATGCTTGTGGTAGCGGAAGCGATACGTACCCGGTTCAAGCGGCACCTGCATAAACATCGAGCGCTCGATGTTCGGCAACGGGACTGGCGTGATCGGCACCGGGATGCGGTCGCGCGTCGCGCGCCACTTTGGATAAGACGAGACGTTCAGTCGGAGCTGACCGTGCGCGCCGCGTTTTGCGTGCAGCTCGATCTCTTTTCCCGTGAACTTCCGCAGCACAACCTCGCCAGCTCCGAGCACCTCGAACGGCAGCGGATTCCAATTGGCGAAGCCGTGAACGTGCAATCGGCCGCCGAATGATCGCACAAGCCGCAGGTCAGGCCGGCGCAGCACTTTGCTGGCGACGACGAAGCGGACATTCGTCGCGCGCAATGCCGCTGCTGACCCGTCGAAAAGCCCGTACTTAAAGTGACCGGTCGGAGTGAACGACTCCTTGAAGAACGGGAACGGCAGCGCGAGCGAGAGCTCGCCGAACTCGTGGTTGTCGGACTCGAACCCGTGCGCGATGCGGAAGAACCGCTTGTCGTCCGCCACCTCCTTGCGCAGCCATCCGATGAGTTCGGCGCGCGCCGCGAGATCCTCCCGCCCTGAGTTCCAGCGGGTGGGCCGCAGGACCTCGTGCCGCACAAACGCTTTCACCGTCGTAAAGAGCAGTGGCGCCGCGAACGCGCCGACGAGCAGGATGAGCAAAGACTTGCGCAACCAGCGGCCCAGCGGCCCCGGCGCCATCCATTCCCTGTTCGATGGCGCCGTTCCCAAAGAGCGCGCGCAGACGACGAGCGCGTAGGCCGCCGCTCCGAACCAAAAGGGCTTCAGCAACATCAGAAAGCGCCCGACGACGATGTGCCCCTCGACCCACTTGACTGCGTCAGGACCGAACAGTGCTGGAATCGTCGAGCTTGAAAGCGTGAGGCAAAGAAAAACCATCAGGGCGAGGAACAGCGGCAGGACTGCACGCGTTCGCAGCAGGAACACAGCACCGGCCAGCCCGAAAGCCGCAGCGATCGAAAGCATCCGCGGAAAGAGTCGCCCGGCGGCCAGCTCTTCGCCCATTGTTGTCAGCGTGGCTCCTGAGCTGCCGATCTCGGCCACGTATTGGGACGACCACAGAAACGGGACCAGCCAGACGCCCGCAATGAGCAAGCCGGAGACGCCACCGGCGCAGGTAAGCAACAGCGCCCGTCGCCAATCTGTCTGCGGCGCGACGATGTAGCGGCACGCGATCAGAAGCGGCACCGCCAGCGCGAAGTAGATCAGGTGCAACGGATGGCAGAGCACCGCGAGCCCGAGACAAAGGGCAAAAGCGGCAGCTCTCCTGCGCGAACGTCCCGCAAGAACCCCGGCGAGAGCGACTGTGCCGATCAGCGCGGGTACGGAGCCCAGTGCCGCCGTCCAGACGCCCGCGTCGACAAACCAAAACCAGCCGCCAACGTCACTGTTGCCCGGGTCGGTCAGCAGGAAGACGACCGCAGTGAGAGCAGCGACGCGGCATCCCACCGCAGCTCTGGTGAAGAAGTAGCAGCCGTAGCCGAAGAGCGCGTAGAACAGCAGGAACGCGACAGCGTAGGAATTCTCCAGCCCCAGCGTGCCGAACGAGAGCGCGTGCACCGTCAGCACGAACAGGTCGGCGCCGATCGGATAAGTGACATTGAGCGGAAATCCGGCGAACCATTGGTGGCTCCAAACCCAAAGTGTCCCATGCTCGACGATCGCGGCTTTCACCAGCGCGAGCCGCGCGATGTGCACTGGATGGTCGTGGCCGACGGGCCAGTCACCTCGCAGCACCGGGTGCAGCATCAAAGTCGCCAGCCCGAAGATGAATGCGACCGCGACGGCTTCGCCGAATCGTTCCGAGCGCACAAACGGCTGCGCGCGGCGAAGACCGGAGGCAACTCGGCTGATCGCAGTTGTCAGGCGCGCGGTGTCGATCGGCGGAGCGTGCCAGAGCCGGAGCCGCCGCTCAACACTTCGCGTTACGAATCCGCCGTCGGCGCGCCTGGGCTGTCCATCAAGGCCAGCACTCGCGCCTTCTTCGCGCCGTAATCGAGCGAGCGGAACATGCGAATCTCGTCGAGCCGGCGCATGCCGTTGAGCGTGTCGAGATACTGCGTGTAGCTCGATGCGAGCTCGGTCGTCTCGAGGTAGCGGCCGCGCAGATTCTCGCATTGGAACGCGTGCGGATTGTGCGACGCGAAGAGGTGAAAGCGAAGCCAGCGCCGATCGGTGCGCGAGACCTTTTGCGTCTTCCGGAAGAACGCCACGAAGAGCAGCAGCACGAGGTAGGTATCGACCTGCGCCTGGAGCTCCAGGTTCCGCGCGTAATCTTCCGACGCTATCTCGCGCTCGCCTTGCTTGAACTGCAAGGCGGCGTGCAACGCGTGATTGATCTCTTCCACGAAAGCGATCAACGAGCGGATGTTGGCGTTGTTCAAGCCGCTGCGCGGATCGTGACGCTCGAGCTGCTCGATCAGCCAGCGCGAGTAGTAGATGCCGACGTAAAGCTGATCGTCCGCGCTGCGGATGAACGTGCGGGCGAGCTCGCTCAGCTCACGTGCGGATGCGCCGGCCGCTTTCGTCAGCTGCGCGCAGCGCGTGCGATCGATCAAGCAATCTTCCAGGTTGATCCCGACCTGCGCGTAGGTGCGCTCGAAGAGCCGCTGGATCTGGCTGAAGAGCGTCTCGTTCATTGGAAGAGGATTATTGCCTCACACAAAGGTCACAAAGGTTCACAAAGGAAGAAGGGCCTTTGTGACCTTTGTGTGAGGCATCTTTGTGATCAGAAAATCCGCGGCGCATTGTAATCGTCATCCAGGTTCAACAGCTGCTCGGAGAGCTGGTTGAGCGCGAGCCGCACTTCGCGAAAGCGATCGGCGAGCTCCTCGTAAACCTCACTCAGCTCGCAGCGCCGCGCGGTCTGATGCGAGGCGACGACGTGATAGTTCGTGCGCCCGATCTGCTCGTAGAACTTCAGGTCCGGACCGCCACGCAGACTGCGGCGCTGTGTGTTCTCGTGGAAGATGCCGCTGATGAACAGCGAGTAATTGCCGACGTGCGCGCGAAGCAGGAACGCCTGCTCGGGCGTTGCTTTCGTCAGGGCAATCAGGGTGTCGCAGATGTATTGCCGCCCTTGTTCGTTCGCGAGGTGCGGCGCCTGCATGCCGCCGATGCGCGAGAAGGTCTCGAGCAGCGAGGCGACGTAATCGCACAGCTTGCGATCGTTGATGCCGGCCTGGCGGAGAACGTGCCGCGCGAGCACGTAGAAGTAGAACTGCGACGAAATCGAGAGCTGTCCCGCGTTCGACAATATCGCATCGACGAGCCGCGGATGATCGAGCACCGAGTCGCGCGTCTCGCCGTCGCTGAGGAGATCGACTAACGACACACAGTCAGTCTGCGAACGCGCCAGCGTCCGCACGACGAAGTCGAAATCCGAGGCGGTGAACCGCTCCCGACAATTCGCTCGAATCATCGGGTTCTAATCATGAGCATCGCGCGTGCCGTTGGCAAGCCGCGGCGTAACGACAACTGCATGTGCTCGGTTCCCACTGTGCTCCCAGAGCGAAGCTCACGCGCCGCTCTCAAGAGCATTTCGCGCTGCGCAACCGATCCGGTTGCCATGTTCGACGGCGGTGCACCGCTGATATTCGCCGACCTGCGGCGATGCAGTATTACAACCCGGCGGGATGCCGAGCGACGAAGCCGCGCGGCTCACGCGGCGTCGCACGCCAGCGCGGCGCTTCGCCTCGCTCTACTCGCATCGTATTCCAGGCCGTGGTGTCGAGACGGAGACCGGCGATCACGGCAAAGGTGTGACCATTGCGGGCGTAGACCGTGATCCACTTGCCGGCACCGCTCTGCCCGAAGTTCTTGAACCCCGAGGAAGGCATCGGCGATTTCACCAGACCGGCAGCGCCGAGCGCATACGACACCGTGCCGGAGCAATCGTAACCTGAATCTACGAAGGAACGGTGCCCGCCACCGTAACGATAACTTTTCGAGCGCAGTTGATTCGCGGCCCAGATGGCGCGCTTCACTTCCAGCGGTGCGGCAGCAGGAGCTGCGGCCACATTGCCGCGCAACACTGCGCGTGTGCCAGGCACGACGGGGCCGGTAAGGGGAAATGCGTCAGCATGAGCTGATTGCGCCGCGCCGAGCAGAGCGACCGTCGCGAGCGAAAGGAGACCGAAAATCTTCACGGCCGACTGTTTAGCTGCCGCTGTGCCACAAAAGAAGCAATTTCTTACATCCGCGGCAAACACGCAGCGCGAACGTGCGGCTGGAACTCGAGTTGCGCATGCAGCATCGATGCGCTTCCGCGCGTGACTTGCGGCCGAACGGTGTTCGAATCTCCGACTGCTCGTAGCGTAGAACCCGGCAGCGATCACCAGTTAGCGCACGCTCGAGATGATGGCGGAAGGGGTGGGATTCGAACCCACGGTGGGTTTAACCCCACGTTCGATTTCGAGTCGAGTGCCTTAAACCAACTCAGCCACCCTTCCGGAAGCGCTGCAATAATGACGCATGAGCGGCGGAAATCAACGCCGGCGTCGCCGGTGAGAGGCGAGCAGCGAAACTCGCGCACTTTCGGCGTCGCGACGGAATCGCACCGCAATCTATAAGCGACCTTCGATCTCGCTCCTGGTGAGTGGCTGGTAATCCTTCCGCGGAAAACGCACGCCGCGTTTGACGGTGAGCTCGACGTCCCGGATGGCGCTGATATCGCTCAGCGGATCGGAGTTGAGGAAAAGGATGTTCGCGAGCTTGCCTGGCTCGAGCGTGCCCATCTCTTTTTGCTGCCCGGCGCTCATCGCGCTGATGACGGTGGCGGAGCGAAGCGCGTCGAGCGGCGTCATCCCGACCTTCCGCACCAGGATTTCCAGCTCGCTGTGCAGCGCCGAAAACGGATCGTCAGCCGGCGCGAAACTGTCCGTGCCGGCCGAGATCAGCACGCCGTGTTTGTAAGCCTCTGCCGTGAGCAACTCCGCGAGATACGATGAGCAATAGGGTGGCGGCGGCGCGTTGTCCGGCGTCTCGGCGCGCATCCGCTCGATCGTCTCAAAAACGTAGTTCGTCGCGTCGAGGATGATCCCCTCCTCGCGCAGCGCGTCAAAAAGCGCGGCCATGACCTTGTTGTCACCGCGTTCAAACGGCGCCGGGTCCAGCGGGAAGGCCTCGCGGTCCTGGTAACGTTTCGGCCGCTTCGCCACCGCTTCGTACCCGAGGTACCCAGTGTGCGATATGCTGTCCGGCCGCGCCTCCACCACTTCGCGCGGCGTGGTCGGAAACACCATCGCGTGCGCCCAGACCTGCATCCGTTGCCGCCGCGCTTCAGTCGCGATCTTCCGCACGAGCAGCGGCGAAAGATTCGCGTAGATCTTAATCCCGACCGCGCCCGTGCCTTTCGCGAGCGTCACGGCAGTGCGCAGGTCGGTCTTGTCATCAATGCCCTGCACCCACGCAGCGGTGCCCGGTGCCATGCCCTGGGTGGATGCGACGAGCCGCCCGTCCTGCAAGAAGTCGGGCCCGGCAAAAAGAGCAGCGTAGAAGATGTCCGGGCCGGCGACTTCACCGACGCGCGACGCGCGGGCAAGATCCGCCAGGGCACGCGCGTCGTCGCCCATCGAGCGCACCGCAGTCACGCCGCCGTAGAGGTCGCGCCGCATCATCGCTTCCGCGAAGCGACGATCGGGGTGGTTTGCCAGATGCACGTGCGAATTGATCAGGCCGGGCAGGGCGAACTTCCCGCGGCTGTCGACGATCTCCGCCCCAGCGGGCAGCTGCAGGTCCGACGCAGGGACGATGGCATCGATACGTTCCCCGCGCGTGATGATCGCCATCTCCGGCCGCGGCGGCCGGCCAGAGACGTCGATGACCGTGCAGCCCGAATAAACAACAACCTTGTCCTGGGTTGGCGCGAATCGCGGCGCTGCTGGAGCAGCGAGCGGTGGGCGCGAGGGTTCGGGCTGCGGCCCGGTTTGATCCGGCTGGGCCGCAAACGCTTCTCCACCCGTCAGCAACAGAAAGAAGCAGCAAAGGCGGGCCGCGGCATTACAGCGCCAGGCGGTAAGTGCTTTCTGAAATTGCATATCAACCCGGCTCGATTGTCGCATGCGCCGCGGCAGGGCACGAGCACTCATGGCTCCCCGAGCCAAGTCGCGCCCTGTCGCTACTTCTTGCCGGCGCGCGTGTAGGCGATTCTATTTCTTCACTTCGTGGCCGGCGCGCTGCTCGAAACACTCCATGGTGTGATGATCCTTGTCGGTGATCTTGAGGGTCTCGCGGATCTTCGTCTGCACGCCGGGCGCCCTGTCGTAGTTCGCGTGGAACGAGAACGTTTTCGTCGCTGCCTCGTAGGTTCCTTTGGAAAACATGATGCCCGCCTTCGGCGCCAGGGGCGAAGGCTTCGTGCGTTGCAGCTACGCGACTTCGCTGGAGCAGATCAAAGTCGCCCTGCAGCGCATCGGCGAGTTCGTCACTCAAGTGCGCCGCTGAGGCCGCGGCATTGCGATGTCGGCGCGGCCGAAACTGCCGCGGGAAGTTCACGTCCAGTTTGATGGGCATCTCGCTCCTCAGCTTCAGCAATCACGCGCCGCGGCATGCACGCTGCAGGTTCAGTGCGTGTTGAAGCATGGCGATCGTGCAGTGTTGCTATACGTGAGTCACGTACAGCAACAGCGAAGCGTCCGACCTTCGCCGGTGCAGCCGGCATGGTGGTGCGGTGCCGCGTCAGGCGGGCCCTGCCGTGCCGTGGTTTCTGCGGGAGAGGAGCGCATCGAGGCTCCAGCGGTTGCCGAGCGATGGCAACAGCATGAGCGCGACCATCGCGATGAAGTTCGCGGTCCCGGCATCGCGCATCCTGCTGGGAGCGGTGAGCGCGCCTTCCATCAGATGGCCGAAGATGATGCTGAGGAGGAAGAGCGCGCCGACCGTTGCCGCCGAACGCGTGAACAGCCCCGCGATGAGGAGCAGACCGACGCCGAACTGCACGAACGGATTGCTCACGCCCATGATCCACAGCAGCGGCTCGGGCATCGTGTCGCGGAAGGGTGTCACGTAAAGACGTTCGGCGAAAACCATCACCCCTTTGCCGAGGAAGAGGTTGCGGAAACCCTGGCTGAAGAAGATGCCGCCGATAAACAACCGCACGAACAAGCTGATCCACGACCAGCGGTCGCGGCTCACGGCGGTTGGTGCATCGCCGCGAGCGCCGAGCCGCCAGCGGTCACGTTCCGGACCGGCCGCGAGGAGAGCCAACGCGAACGCCATCATGATGCCGATATCGGCAGTGAGGTTGGTGAATGGATTCCGCACGAGGCGTTCGACGGTGACGACGATGAAGAGCGTGCACGTGGCGATGAGGCCGAGCGGTAGCTGCCAGCCAGCGGCGACGATCAGCCCGGCGCCGATCAGGACAACTGCATACGCCGCCATGGGGATGACCGGCGGTGAGTCGGGTCCGATCCACGGCTTGGCCGTGCCCTTCGGCGCGGTGCTGCCTTGGAACAGCGCGATCGCCGCGCCGATGAGCATCATCGCCAGCGCGATGCGGACAAGCAGCCAGGCCAGAGCAGTGAAGCGTGCGGAGGGGTTCATGAATGGGATTGAAAGATCACCTGCTGCCGTGAGCGCGGTCCAGCGCCGTTAGCCCGAGCTTCGGCTGGTAGTTTCACAGCGGCGTCCGCCACCATCGTGCT
>CADCTA010000125.1 GCA_902805675.1 uncultured Chthoniobacterales bacterium
AACCGGAGACGGCGATCGCCGCATCTTCGCCGCGTTCGCTCGGCGGGTGCTTGGAGTGATCCTTTATGCCGGCGGAGGCGTGGATAGCTTCGGTGCCGGGCTTGTTCGGATCGTTGTCCATCGCGCGGTCGCGCTCGGTGGAGACGGTGGCGCCGGCGCGCTGGGTGGCTTCGGAGGTGGTGGCGCCGTTGCCGGAGGCTCCGTTCGCGAGGCTGCCGTTTGTCGCGGAGCCGTAGCTGCCGCCGAGTCCTTCCAGGATCTCCCGCACACGGAAGGTGAGGCCGTCGGTTTTGGTGAGGCTGGTGATCTTCGGGTCGCAGTAGCGGGCGCGCAGGATGGTGGCGAGCTGGCCGTAGCCGTAGACGCCCTGGTCGTTCATCTCGACGACGACGATGCGTTTGAAGTTCGCGAAGATTTTCTCGAGGCCGTTGGGCAACGGGTGGATGTGGCGCAGGTGGATGGCGGAGATGGCGTCGCCGCGGGCGCGCGCCTGCTTCACCGCGTCGTGGATCGGGCCGTAGGTGGAGCCCCAGCCGACGAGGAGGACTTCGCCTTCGCCGCCGCCGTAGACGTTCGGGAACGGAAGTTCTTCGGCGAGCTTCTGGAGCTTCGTGCGGCGCTTGGCGGTCATCGCCATGTGCAGCTTCGGGCTGCCGGTCGGGTGGCCCATCTCGTCGTGCTCGAGGCCGGTGACGAGCGGGTATTTGCCGTCGATCAGTCGCACGCCGGGCGGCACGTGCTGCGTGATGCGGTTCAGGTCGTAGGGCTTGAAGCTATCCGGCCGAGTCGTGAGGTCGGGATGCGGGTTTTGCATCAGCTCTTCGAGCTTCGGCTCGTCGAAAGCTTCGATCCGCGTCGCAAGGGAGGTGTCGCTAAGGATGAAAACCGGCGTGCTGTATTTGCGGGCGATGCGCGCTGCTTCGACTGCGATGTAGAAGCAGTCCTCGACGGTCTTCGCGGCGAGCACGACACGCGGGCTGTCGCCGTGACCGCCGAAGATCGCCTGGTGCAAGTCGCTTTGCTCGACGTTCGTCGGGAGCCCTGTGCTTGGGCCGCCGCGTTGGACGTTAATGATGATGATCGGCATCTCAGCCATCGAGGCCCAGCCGATCGCTTCGGTCTTGAGCGAAATGCCCGGCCCGGCGCTGCCGGTCACCGAGAGATAGCCGGCTAACGAGAACCCGAGCGCGGTCGACACGGCGCCGAGTTCATCCTCCGATTGCACGAAGAGGCCGCCGTACTTCGGCAACTCGGTGCGCAGGATCTCCATGACGGAAGACCACGGCGTGATTGGATAACCGGCGCCATACCGAACGCCGCCAGCGAGCAGGCCGTAGGCGAGCGCCTGGTTGCCATCCATCGTGATCTGGTCGCGCGCGCCCGGCTTCTTCTCGACGTGCTCGAACTTGTAGACGGTCGAGATGAAATTGCCGACCGGGTAGTTGTAGCCGGCCTGGAAACCCATCAGCGCGGTGTTGACGATGCTCACGTCCTTGCCCGCAAATTTCTCGCCGATCAGCTTCTTCAGCTTGTCGACATCGAGATGGAAAATCTTCGCGATGAGACCGAGCACGAACATGTTCTTGCCCTTGTCCTTCGCGGTGCCGCCGAGCGCCTCGACGGTGAGGCCGGTGATCGGCACGCCGAGGTAGACGAAGCGCTTGTCGTCGAGATCGGGCTCGACGTTGTCGCTATCGTAAAGGAGAACGCCGCCTTCCTTGAGGAAGCTGATGTGATCCTTGTAGCTGTGCTCGTAGAACGCGACGAGGAAGTCGGCTTCATCGCCGGCCGACAGCACTTCGCCCGTGCCGATGCGCACCTGAAAGATCGACGGCCCGCCCGAGATCGTGGACGGGATCGTCATGTAGGTCATGACATCCTGGTCGCTGCGGCCGGCGAGCCGGGCGAGGAAGGCGCCCGCGCTTTGGATGCCGTCCTGCGAATTACCGGCTAACCGGATAACGGCGTCGTTGATGTGCTCGGGGCGCAGATCGGCGCGTTCCGGCGCACCACTGCCGGGTGCTCCATTCGGCGCGGCAGGCATTTGCGCCGCGGTGATATCAGGATTTACAGGCTCGCCCATGGGGAATCGGCCCGAGAATGTCGGGTAATTACTCCGCGATTGCCAGACTAAAGAACCGCGCGCCGTTTACGTGCGAGCACGCTGCGCCGACGTGGGTCGCGCTTTTCGACCGCCTCACACCGGATCGTTGGCTGGCGGATCAGGGTTTCTCCGCGAGCAGAGCCTGACATGCTGCGGCACAGCGCCGGCAAGCCTCCGCGCAGACGCGGCAATGCTCCATGTGCTCGCCGTGTTTCGCGCAGTCGGCACCGCAGATTTCGCACGCCTGGATGCACGCACGAAGTTGCGCGCCGGCCAGCTTGAAGTCGGTGCGCGTGAAACGCGACATGATGCGCGCCGTTGCCAGGCAGACATCGGCGCAATCCGTGCAAGCGCGGATGCAGTCGACCAGTTCAGCGACATTCTTCTCTCCCAGGCATGCGTCAGCGCACGCGTTGCAGGCCTCGAGGCATGAATAGGACGCCGTGATGCACTCGATCACGACGGCGTGGTCGGACGAGGGGTTCACGGGATGGCTGGCGAACATTTGTTTGATGTAGGTCATGAGTGGGAGTCCGGTTGGTTCTCAATGGTGAATCGCGCTGCGTCGCAGCTACTGCCGTGTGTTTGTTGCCGAGCGTTCACGCTGCGGCACGGAGTTCGTGATTCGGGCGATTTGGAAAGCGAAGCAAGCGCTGCATGCGAGCAGGGCTCGCGCGCTGGCAGAGCCGTTGCGGTGGGCACGAATCTCTTGAATAGCAAAGCGTGAGGCTGGCATCGAAAGTTTGGGTTGTCGCCTCGAGCGCCGCGGCAGCGTTTCTGATTGCTTCTTCCGATGCGCAGGAGGCAGCGGCTGAGCGCATCGTCGTGGCGGCCGATCGACTGCCGGACGCGCAGTCAGGCGCTCCGTTCACGGTCGAAGTCGTCGATGCGGAGGAACTGCGACGCTCGCCGCAGCTGCGCCTGGACGATATCCTCCGCGCGCAGGTGCCGGGATTCAGCCTCTTCCGCCGCAACAGCAGCCGGACGGCGAATCCGACGACGCAGGGTGTGACGCTGCGCAATTTCGGTCCGAGCGGTGCCGGGCGCACGCTCGTGCTGCTCGATGGCATTCCGCTGAACGATCCGTTCGCCGGCTACGTCTTGTGGAGTCAGGTGCCGGCGGCGTCGCTGGAGTCGGTGCTCGTGAATCCAGGTGGCGGCGCCGGGCTGTTCGGTAACGCGGCGCTCGCCGGCACGATCTTTCTCCTCTCGCGGCCGATCGAGTCGACATCCGCGCACGGCGGAGCGTCTGTCGGGAATCAGGACACCTACGAGGCATCGATCGGCGGAAGTGTGGCTGATGGGCCTCTTGCGTTTCGCCTGTTTGCGGAAGGCTTCTCGACAGCGGGGTATCCAGTCATCGCGGCTGAGCAACGCGGCCCTGTTGACACAAACGCGAGCAGCGAATCGGGCGTGCTGGATCTTCGCGGAGAATGGCAGATCGATCGCCACACCGCGCTGCGCGTGCACGGCCGAGCCTTCACTGACCGGCGCAACAACGGCACGCGCTACACCCGCAACGCGACGGACGGCGCTGACGTGAGCGCCGTAATGACGAAGCAATTTGCAGCGCAAGCGGCGAAGCTGGAGCTGAGCGCGTACGCGCAGCAGCGCACGTTCCGCAGCACCTTCAGCTCTGTGAATGCAACGCGCGACATCGAGACGCCGGCGCTGGACCAGTTCGATGTGCCGGCGAACGCGGGCGGCGGCAGCATAGTGTGGAGCATGCTCGCAGCTCCGGCGCATCGGCTGGTTCTCGGCGCCGACGCACGCTGGGTGGAAGGGGAGACGAACGAAGCGTTCTTCTGGAATGGCGCGGAGTTCACGCGGCTGCGGAGCGCAGGTGGGCGACAGCTCTTCGCCGGTCTGTTCGTGGAGGACACGTGGTCCGTTTCCGAGAAGGCGACGATCGTTGGCAGCGTTCGCGTGGATCACTGGGAACTCTTCGACGGCTTCCGCAAAGAAACTGATCGCGCCACGGGTAACGTCCGCGTCGACTCGCGTTTTGCGGATCGAAGCGATCAGGAGGTGAACGCGCGGCTGGGCGCTCGCGTGCAACTCAGCCCCACGTTCGCGGCACGCACCGCCATCTACACCGGCTTCCGCGTTCCGACGCTGAACGAGCTCTACCGTCCTTTCCGCGTCGGGAACGATGTCACGGAAGCGAACTCCGGCCTGCAGCCGGAGCATCTGATCGGCGGCGAGGCAGGGTTCGAGTGGCAGGCGACAGAGGCCTTCAGCGTGTCGGTCACGCCGTTCATCAACCGCATCACAGACGCGGTCGGAAACATCACCGTCGGCGTCGGACCCGGCACATTCAGTCCGGGTGGATTTATCCCTGCCGGCGGTGTCTTGCGCCAGCGTCAGAATCTCGACGGCGTTGTCGCGCCGGGTATCGAAGCGAAGGCAGCGCTCCAGGTGCTTCCCTCCGTCGCCCTTCGCGCGGCTTATCTGTTCACCAGTCCGACGATCGAGGAAGCCGCCGATCGCTCTCTGGAAGGCAAGCTGCTCGCGCAAACTCCAGAGCACGTCGTGACCGCGGAGATCGCGTGGACGCCGGTCGCGAGGTGGCACTTCACGGCGCAAATGCGGCACAGCGGCCGCCAGTTTGAGGACGATCAAAACTCACGCACGCTGGCCGCATTCACCACTTTCGATGCGGTAGCGATCTACGAGTTCTCCGAGCGTGGGTCCGCTGCGGTGCGGGTGGAGAACGTGTTCGACGCCGAAGTCGAGACCGGCAAATCGGCGACTGGGCTGCTCTCGATTGGCGCGCCGCGACAGATCAGTTGTCAGCTTGGGTGGCGTCTCTGATTCGCGCTCGACCGTCGCGCGCATGCAGCCCCCGGTGGGAACCGGCACGCTGACACGATGTGCCGGGCGCGATACCTAAGCGATGAACGTCGCTTTTCTCCCTCTCGCGCAAAGCCACCAAGTCCACGAGCTCGCGATCGAGGAGCATGTCGTGACTGCCGTGCAGTGGCTGCGACTGGGCGTGGAGGTGATCGGCGCCGCGTTGGTCGCAGTCGGCGTGGTGGTGGCGATAGTCCACCTTTGCCGCTCGGCGTGGGTTCATCGCGCGACGCGGTTCACCTCCACCCGGCTGATCCTGGCCCGTTACCTTGCGCTTGCTCTCGAGTTCCAGCTCGGCGCGGACATTCTCTCCACGGCGGTGGCGCCGAGTTGGGATCAAATCGGCAAGCTCGGCGCCATCGCGGTCATCCGCACGGTGCTAAACTTCTTCCTCTCGCGCGAGATGAAGGAAGAGGAGGAGATGGTGGAGCATGAAAAGCACACCGTGAGAGGATCGCCTACGGCTGGTTAAGGCGCGGACAATCTGTCCCTCGATGCGGCTGGGACCGCGATCGGTGAGTTTTGAACTTTCACTATCCGCGATAGGCTGACGAGGTATGGACGAGCTACTCGCGGTTTCGCGTTCCGGCGCGGGTTCAGTGGTGGGGCTGAAAATATTCTTCGCGTTTCTGGAAGTGCTCATCCTCGCCGCGGGCGTTTACATCTATCGGAACCGGAAAGCATTCTTCGGCTACAAAGGCGTCGAGGGTGACACCTATGCTTCCGCGAATCTGCGGATGATCATGGTGGTGCTGGTCTGGATCCACGCGGTGATCATCACGGGGCTGATGATCTACGAGATCTAGCCGGCGCTAATCGGCCGACGTGAATCGGCGCGTAGTCTCCGCTGTCAGAAACGGCGTGGCGCCGCCGAGACACTGATCTGCGCGGCCTCCGCGGCGACGTCTACGGGAGGCAGCCCCACAGACTCTCGCCGAAGGCGACGAAGTCGCTGCTCACTCCGCGCCGTCCGGCTCGTAGATGAAGATGACGTCCTGATCCAACCCCTTCGGGTCAAGCGAGCGCTCGAACACGAGCAGGTTCTCCGTCGCGATCAGGCAATGCTCCTTACCTGGTTCGAGATGGAACTCATCGCCAGGCAGGAGTGCCTGCACCGCGAGCGGCTGATCAGCCATCCGCCGCCAGAGGATGAGTCCCGCACCTTCCTTCACTGCCAGGCGCTCGTCCTTCTGCTCGTGCATCTCCAGCGCAAGATAGGCGCCCTGCTCCATCACGATCCATTTCTCGACTTGCGGGTGCTCGTGCCGGGTGACGACGACGCCACCCCAATCGGTTTTGATTACCTGCTGACTACGACGCTCGATCTGCGCGAGCAGGTTCGTGAACTGCTCGGAGGTGCGGCCGATCGGATTCCGAAAGTGCCCGGCCCAGAGCCGACAGGCTTCGCGGCAGTAGTGATTGAAGCTCTCCTCAGAATCGATCGGCGAGAGCTCGCTCAACGGCTCGGCGATTTCCGCGAAGCGCCGATTGGCCTCGAGCGTGCCGTGATTCAACTCGAATGCAGGCGAGGCAGACATGTCACTGCCCTCCTACGGTTGAAAGCCACACGCATGCGAAGCCAAAGCTAAGCATCGGCACGAGGGGCTCGCGGGAAAGATCGCAGATGCCGCGCTGGGCGGCTCGCGGAGAGATCCTCTCGATCGGCACGGAAGCAGGCGTGTTCATCAGCGACGCGTTCGTTAACGCTCCAGCACGAGACACCCATCTGCGACGGGATACCACCAATAATGCATGGGAGCCCGCGGCTATGACTATCGCGCATTCAGCGGGTCGGAAGGTCTGTCGGCGGCAGGTGCGATGGATTGACCGCGCGGCCGTTGTCGCGGAGGAGAACGGCGTGAACGCTGAGTTTTGGCTGCCGCTGGTCACCGTCGGCGCAACGCTGATGCTGGTCCTGACCGGCCTGCTGAATTTCTCTGTCTTCGTGCGCCAGCTCCGCTCGTCGCGCGAGCTATTGGAGACCGCGCGGTGGCAGCTCGAAAACGCGCGACAGCAGCCGGAGATCCAGCTGTTTCAGCGCGCCATGTCTGAGACTTCCGATCACCTCCCGCTGCTCATCCAGCGGCCATATCTGCGCCCCTATTTTTACGACAACAAAGCATGGCGGGAGGGGGACCCGGCGACAGCTGACGAAGTGAAGCTGATGGCCGAACTGCTGCTCGATAACCTCGCATCGGCGATCATTCATTCCGCCGCCTTTCCGCAGTATCCTATCCGTAGCGTCGAGCAGACGATCCGTTTTCATCTACGCAACAGTCCTGCATTGCGCGATTTCCTGATGGAGGCGTTCGATCGCTTTCAACTCGCAGGCCTCGCGCTGCTGCGGCTAAAGAACGACTCGAAAGAGCAGACGGAAGCAGACCTCCGCCAGCTCATGTCAGCCTGCGGAACCGACGACGCGGAGAAAGCCCGCCGCGCCCGGTTACTAAAGCACCTGCAGACAACCTCGCATCCGGAGCCAGTCGAGCTCGCGCGCTATAGCCTGGAGCGGAAGCGAAAGCTATCGCTGGAGGGTGGCGGCGCGGCATCCTGATCCGGCGCCGCACTGACGCGTCACGGATTTTCCGCCGCTCGGCGCGGGCCTCCTACTCACGCCTAACCGGCGACCGTTGCCTGCTCGCGAGCGGTCTTGTTTTGCACCGGGAGCTTCCAGTCGGGGCGCACGAAATGACAGGTGTAGCCGTGCGGAATTCGCACCAGGTAATCCTGATGTTCCGGCTCGGCTTCCCAGAAGTCGCCGACTGGTGCCAGCTCGGTCACCACCTTGGCGGGCCACAGGCCGGAGGCATTCACGTCCGCGATGGTGTCTTGGGCGAGGCGCTTCTGTTCTTCACTGGTGTAGAAGATCGCGGACCGGTAGCTCATGCCGATATCGTTGCCTTGCCGGTTCTTCGTCGACGGATCGTGGATCTGGAAGAAGAACTCAAGGATCTCCCGGTAGCTGATCGTCGCGGGATCGAAGATAATCTCGATCGATTCCGCATGGGTGCCGTGGTTGCGATAAGTGGCATTCGGCACGTCGCCGCCCGAGTAGCCGACGCGGGTCGAGATTACGCCCGGTTTGCGGCGGATCAGATCCTGCATTCCCCAAAAGCAGCCCCCTGCGAGGACCGCGCGTTCAGTTGATGTCGTCATATATGCTCCTTCAAGTTTCTGCCTTGCCACATTCCCCTCGAGACTGCCGTCTGAGGCGCGGAGCGGGCGCTCCTCACAGATACGATAGCTGTCGTTCGACGGGCGCAAAGGCTGGAACGCCGGGTGCTCGCGCAAGCACGCTCTTAGGCGTAGCGGCGGCCGATGATCTACATGCCGAGAGCGGGCGTCAGGTTCGGACTGTGTTCAGAACGGCGCGGCGTGATGCGCGGGCGCCGTTGGCTCGAGAAGAGGCTTCAGCGCAGCTGCGAACGCCTGATAGCCTTCTCCGGTGAGATGGGTGCCGTCGTTGGTGTACTTCTTTTCGAGATGGCCGCGCGGGGCGAGCACCGCGTTTAAATCGAGCCATTGAAAGCCGCCTTCGGCCGCCAGGCGCATCAGCCTGCTGTTCAGATCCATCACCCTGTTGTTCAGCTCGGGTGATCGGTCGCCGGTCAAAACGACTGACGCTACGACGATCATTCGAGCGCTCCTGGTCTGCTCAATCTGCTCTAGAAGCAGGCGATAATTGCGTTCCGTCTGCTCGAGGGGACTGCCTTGCATCAGGTCGTTGATGCCAATCTGCAGCACGCATACGTCTACCGGCCGCGCGAAAGTCTCAGCGAAACGCGCGAGCAAGCCCCCGGTCGTGTCACCGGAGATGCCGCGATTCGCCACATCGACCCGGTCAAGCAGCTCATCCCATTCCCCTTCGTCGATGCGTGAATCGCCCACCATCAGGATGCGGTCGCTGGAGTTCAGCATCGCAAACTGGCTCTGTTTGCGGGCATGAAGGCGGGCGTCGAGCGGAGCTGATTCAGCGGCACGTGAGACACGCCGCAGCCGATTCTGTAGCCGCTGCACCGCCGGCACACCCAATGCGCCGAGCGCAGAGCAGACCATGCACAGCAGAAGCAGGCGGGTGGCGTTCACCTTCACGTCACGCATGGGCGGTCATTGTTCATCACCCGCGGCAAGCCGTATGCCGCCGGCGTTGCGCCTTGGTATCTGCACTGACACGCCGGGCAAAACAAGTGGGAGGAAGTGCATACGTCTCGGCGCAGCACACACATGCACCGGCGCCGTCTAAGACACGATCCGGCCGCGGCGCTAGCAGTTTTGCGCAATGCACCGCTGCTCCGCGCGCTCTGACGCTTTGTGCCAGATGGATCGGCGTTCCGAGCCAAGGCACGGCTCACGTCCGGTATCGCCGGCTTCATCTGTTCGGCGGTGATCACCGCCCCCTCCTGATTCTCGCCGCTGGGCTTCTTGGCGGCGGTCTTCTTTCGCGCTGAGCTCTTCTTGCGCGATGGCGTCGACTCGTTAGCCGGCTCCTTTTCGTGCGCATCGAACGTCGCGCCGCCACAGCTTTTGCGCGTCGGGATCTTCTTGCGTTCGGTCACGCGGTCCGCTCGTGACATTTGGCGCAACGAAAGTTGCCGGTCTCCTGCGCTGCTTCACCTGCTTTGGCCGCCATACTCGCGGAAAACGCGCCGAGCCTTGGGCGCCCAGCTCTTAAAAACGGACGGGGTGGCACCGTTGTTAGCGTCCGCTGTTGCACCGGTCTGGAGGTGGAAGTCTTCGAATTTTGCGGCCGGCATGGGCGGCCGGTGAACCGCCGGACGCGAAACAAACAACTGCGGTGCGGAGAGCGACCGATCAGCTTTTGTGAAACTGGCATTAGGGATCTCGATCGTCGTGCTGGCGTGCTCAGCGGTTCAGCTGTTCGGGCAAGGTGATCGACGTTGACCCGGGTGATCCGCTCGACTTTTCACTGGAGGGTTACTTCGACCAAATCGTAGCCGGGCATAGCCGTAACACACCGAATGGCGCGCAGGTGACGGCGTTCTCAGATTTTCATGATCTGCAACGTCGCGCGTCCGCGGAGCAGGCGGCGCCTTGAAGCAAAGAATCGCCTCGTGTCGTGCTGCGCACCTGGCACAGCGCCGCGCTCGGCCAAAGATCAGACGCGTCAGGCGGCGATCTCGAGCGCGCCGAGGGGATCGAAAGCCTCGGCCTCCGCTTCCCGTGCGGCTCGTCGTCAGGTGCTGCTGCCACTCCCAGCCAGCCATCTGTGGCCTCCATCGGCGAATCCAGTGCGCGGTCGGCTGTTGGGATTTGTAGGCCGGGAGCTCGCTCGCACGCCAACCGCCGGCTGCCAGCGCGGCAGGGCGGGGCAAATTATACAGTTTGCGGAACTAGCGTGTTGACGCTTCCGCTGAACTGACTACTTTTCGTCCGCAACGAGCGGGGTGCCGGTGGTCGAAGGGAACGCCGGACGCAAAAGCGACATCGGGAAGGAATTCCGCGACTTTGCGAAAATAGTGTGTTGACGACAACGTGCAGTGCGCTACGTTCTTCGGCCCGCAAAACCAGCGGGGTCTTCGGCTCGGCGAAGCCGCCGGAGATTGGGTTCGCAAAGTTTTTCAAAAAGTTGCGAGTTGTGAGTTGACGGATTCGCCGACTCATCTAAGTTCGAAATCCCGCCAGAAACGGGGCTCCGGAAAGCGAAAGCGGACGGAGTGGGTTCTTCGATATTTTGGGACTGCAAATTGAGACTCAATTTTGTCCCGGCAGTGACGATCGGAAACGAGAGTCACAACCGGAAGACAGAGTTGGGTTTTTTTGTCGCCTGAAATATTGTGAGACCGCTGGTTCTTTGACATCTACATACAGGGTAGTAAAAACAACTTTTAAGAGCTGAGTCTGAAAGACCGGCTGGGAAGGTAAGATGTCCCAGCCCGAGAGTTTCAGTTATCTAAATTTCCGGTCCGGCCTTCGTCGGACGCGGATCAGATTGATCAAGCTACAAAGAGCACATAATGGATGCCTTGGTGCCAATAGGCGATGAAGGACGTGATAAGCTGCGATAAGGCACGGAGAGCGGCAAATACGCTTTGACCCGTGCATTTCCGAATGGGGTAACCTGATCGAGTTAACACTTGATCGAGTTTCTGTGAATACATAGCAGGAACATCGCGACACCCGGTGAAGTGAAACATCTCAGTAACCGGAGGAACAGAAAGCGAAAGCGATTCCGTAAGTAGTGGCGAGCGAAAGCGGAAGAGACCAAACCACCAGCTTGCTGGTGGGGTTGTAGGAGCCC